>URZJ01000012.1 GCA_900552395.1 uncultured Collinsella sp.
ATGCGGCGGTCAAGCACGGTATCCCGCGTGCGGATGCTTATCGCATTGTGAGCCAGATGGTGCTGGGTACGGCAAAGCTGCAGCTTGCAACTGGCCAGCATCCTGCGGCGATGAAGGATGCCGTATGCTCGCCCGGTGGTGCCACCATCAAGGGCGTCGTTGCGCTCGAGGACGCCGGCATGCGCAGCGCCCTGGTCAAGGCAATCGACGCAACCCTCCAGTAAAACCGACCAAAAAAGGGACAGGTTTATGTTGGCAGGTTTTTCCTGCGGTTTTGTCCTTTTAGCGAAAAGTGCCCCGCAACTGGCTCAATTCCAGTTGCGGGGCACTTGCGTTTGCCCAGATAAAACCGACCAAAATAAACCTGTCCCTTTTTGGCAGGTTAGTCCCAGAAGCTGTCTTCTTCGTCCTCGGACTTGGGGCCGCGGTCGACATACATCTTATGGGTGCGCTTCTCCATTACAAAGGCAATAATCGCAAACAGCAGGATGCCGCCGGCGAAAAGGATGGCAAAACCGGTGCGGGTGCCAAACAAAAAGGAAAAAACTGCGTCCATTGGGTGCCTTCTTGCGTAGTTGAGTTGGGTCGTAAACGCTCATAAGTATATACTTGCCCATACATGTACAAGGTTGCAACCTAAATGGAATGTATATCGCCGGAGGATCTAATGCTTGATATCAAGTTTGTTCGCGAGAACCCCGATGCCATCGATGTCGCCATGGCTAACCGCCAGACGTCTTGGGATCGCGAGAAGTTCTTTGAGCTCGACGACGAGCGTCGTGCCGTCATCACTGAGGTTGAGGAACTTCAAGCCACGCGCAATGCCGAGTCCAAGAAGATCGGCGCCCTGATGAAGGAGGGCAAGAAGGACGAGGCCGAGGCCGCCAAGGAGGCCGTGCGCGCCGTCAACGAGAAGATTGACGGTCTGGCCGAGCGCCGCACCGCCCTCGAGCAGGAGCAGTACGACTTCATGGCTCACCTGCCCAACATTCCTTGCGAGGCCACGCCGTACGGCAAGGACGAGGACGAGAACATCGAGCGCCGTCGTTGGGGCACCCCGCGCGAGTTCGACTTCGACTTTAAGCCGCACTGGGATCTGGGCACCGACCTCGACATCCTTGACTTCGAGCGCGGCAACAAGCTCTCCGGCAGCCGCTTCACCGTTCTCGGTGGCGCCGGCGCCCGTCTTGAGCGCGCCCTCATCAACTTCTTCCTCGATACGCACACCAGCCGTGGTTTTAAGGAGTGGTGGCCGCCCATCGTCGTCAAGCGTCAGACCATGTTCGGCACGGGCCAGCTGCCCAAGTTCGAGGACGACGCCTATCACGTCTCGGGCGACAACTTCCTGATCCCCACCGCCGAGGTCGTGCTCACCAACCTGCACGCCGGTGAGGTCCTCGACGCCGACACCCTGCCGCGCCGCTACACCGCCTTCACCCCCTGCTTCCGCGAGGAGGCCGGTTCCGCCGGTCGCGATACCCGTGGCATCATCCGTCAGCACGAGTTCGACAAGGTCGAGATGGTAAAGTTTGCCAAGCCGGAGGAGTCCGACGAGGAGCTCGAGAGCATGACCGCCGAGGCCGAGTTCCTGCTGCAGCAGCTGGGTCTTCCGTATCGCGTGATTAGCCTGTGCACCGGCGACCTGGGCTTCTCCGCCCGTCAGACCTACGACGTCGAGGTCTGGCTGCCGAGCTACAACGCCTACAAGGAGATCAGCTCCTGCTCCAACTGCGGTGACTTCCAGGCCCGTCGCGCCAACATCAAGTATCGCGACCCCGAGAACTTCAAGGGTTCGCGCTATCTGCACACCCTCAACGGTTCCGGTCTGCCGGCTGGCCGTACCATGGCAGCCATTCTGGAGAACTACCAGAACGCTGACGGCACCATCACGATCCCCGAGGTTCTGCGTCCCTACATGGGTGGCCTCGAGAAGATCGAGCCGGTCGCGTAGATTGGCTGCATAAGCGATTTGCTAGGGCACTCCTTTTTGGGGTGCCCTTTTTGTGTGCGGCCATACCATGCTGTGCGGACAGCTCAATAGAAAACACACGAACAACTGTTCTGTATACAGCCATCTACCTGCTATGCTTTTGCTAAATAAGAGCGAGAGAAAGGGGACGCGATGGAGCTGTTTGATGATCGGGTGGTTTTGTTTGAGAGCGACGAGGGCGGGGAGTACCTGCTTGTGACGTGTGAGCCGTCTGGCATGGGTGGCCTGGTGGTTCGACAGACGAGCGAGGGGCCGTTGACGCAATGGTGCTACGAGGAGTCGTCTCATGTGGTTGAGACGTTTGTGGCGCACGAGGGGCTTGTGGCCCTAGAGCATTTCTATGGGGTCCAGACATCTAATCAGGTTGCTCGCATGTTGAGCATCTCGTTTGCCGATTATGATTGTGCCCAGCGGGTGAGATCGCTCCTGAGGGAACTTGATGCTAAGTTTGACGTGATCGAAAAGCCAATCGATCGTACGGGGAATGGCGGTATATGCGGAGCAGCATGACAAGACTGCGTTCCACAAAAAAGTTTGAAATTGTGCTTGACTCCAATAAGCTAAAGTGGTTTTATATGTCTTGCGCTGCGGCGTTACCTCAGCTGGATAGAGGGTCTGACTACGAATCAGAACGTCATAGGTTCGAATCCTATACGCCGCACCATTTGAGATTAAAGCTCCCGGCAACGGGGGCTTTTCTTTTGCGCCAGCTTGAGTGCTTTCGTCCAAAGGGACGATTTCCTGTCGACTCGTGTAAGATTCCGAGTAGATGTCGCGACTTATTCGCGACCACTCCTTCTCAAGCGACCGATCAGGGTGATATTTCGTGGCAGAGCGTCCGACATACAAGCTCAGGTTTCTCGATCCCAAGAAGCGCTTTCCGGCGATGCCCGAGCAGCCTGCGGGACGCTCATATGGCGTGGTCTGGAAACTCTTTGGCGAGGATCAGCATGAATCTTGTTATGTCGTCGAATTCGTTGGCAAAAGCCATGTGTCGCTTTTGGGCTACGTAAGCGTTTCGGGTGAGGTGTACAAGGTGGACCGCCCCGTCAGCGAGGCTCCGCTGCCCAACGATCCCGACATGGAACTGGTCCTTGACGAGTCGGACTCCGGTATTGGTGAGATTGTGGTTCGGGGAGCCAACGGCACAATGCGCGCGTGCGCGCGAACCGTCGGCTCTCCCGAAGGCCCCATGCGCGAGCAGTCCGACCACGAGACATGGAATTCGACCCGCTCCCTTCCTTACGGCGAGTTCATGGCATCGATGTTCCTGCGCTACGTGATATTCGCTGACTCCGAAAATGCCATTGCGAGCACGGCGGACGCCGGCGGACTCGACGAGGGTATGCAAAATGTTATCGACAAGATCAAGCTCGTAAAGTTGCCCGAGCCGGTCGAGGTGTTTTTGGGCTTTAACACGGCACCGCTCCCTGATGCTATCGAGACGCTGCTTTACCGCGTTGACCATGCCGAGAATCCGAGCGGTATCGAGCGCTATGCCGCTGCCCTTATGAGTGAAATTGACTTGCCCCGCCTGCGCACCATCGCTGCCAAGTCCGAGATGAGCCTGGCTCGCATTGATCGTTCAAAGCTTTTCTATCTCAATTTTGATCGTAGCCTGCTGGACCAGGACGAGATTGACATGCTGCTTGCCATCGAGTGCCGTCTCAACCGCCTCTCCGGCATCCTTGAGCGCATCGGGGCTGGATTGGTCCCCGCGGCCTCGTCGCCGAGCCTTGAGGGCTGCGCGCTCTTTGATGCGTGGCATATCGCTAAGACGACCAACGATGTTCCTCGACTGCTCGATACGGCCTCGAGCGATAACCCGTGGGGCGAACCGGGTACGGTGGCTTGCCAGCCGGGCGGTGAGTGGGATGTGCGTACCCGCTTCGCGCGTATTGTCGAGGCGCTTAACGTGGTCACGCGGCTCGACTATACCTATCGGGCAAACGTTGCCGAGGGGATTATGCTCGTTCGGTTTGGGCAGTCTGTCGTTGATGCCATGCCGCAACGTGAATACGACGCTCAAGATGACGCCTGGCACGAGCTGGACGAGGACACGCGCACGATCTGGGCCGCGGAGCACGATGCGCGCGTGGCACTCACGCTTGCGGCAGCGTGTTTTGCCGCGGGCACCTGCATCACGCGCTGCTATGTGCAGATTGCTGCTCCCGACAGTGAGCAGGGCGAGTGCGTTGTCGCAACGTATTTCTTTGGGCGTGCGGCCTATCTGGCCGATTGCGTGCCTGTCGCCAAGGATCTTGAGAGCATGGACATGGACGATATGCCGTGCAAGCGTGTGCTTGAGGCGTATGAGTCAACCGCTCCGGAGACGATTGAGCCGGCGGAGGTTCATGCTCGTCCGCGTGATGACCATCGCATGCTGCCGCCGGCGCTGCGCGATCTGCTGCTTGCCGATACGGCTGACGAGCTGGAGGTCATGGAAGAGGACGACGACCCATACGTGGCCCGTGTTGTTGAATTGCGCGAGCAGGCAAAAGTCGACCGTACAGGTGCTTTTGAAGGCTTTTCCCGTCTTGTTGAGGAGTTGGAGGCTAAGTGCGCCGTCGCCGAGCTTTTGGCGACAGGTCCGGTTCAAACGCAGTTTTGCGATAACCAGCTGGTGCGCATGGTGCTACCGGTGTTGGAAGAAGACCGCTCTGTGCGAATCCTTCGTGCGCCCGATGCGCTGTACTTTGCCCAGCACGAGATCTGCAGCTTTTACGCCGAGCAAGAGGACTTTGAACGAGCACTGCCCGAGGTGCGCCATCTTTACGATCTGGCGCGCTCGTCCATGCAGTCGCACTTTGCGCTCATCAACGTGCTTGCGCGTCTGGAGCGCTTTGACGAGATTATCGAGGTGGCGCGCCACGGCCTACGTATTGCCAGCGATCGTTCTGCAATCGGCTACCTGTTCTATCGCTTGGCGTTTGCCTATTGGAATTGCGATCAGCTCGATCTGGCGCTGGCTTGTTACCGTCTGGTGCCGCGCGGCGAGGAGTCGGGCAGCAGCGCACTGGAAGAAATGCAGGGCCTTATGAACGAGATGGGCGTCAGCGAGCCTCCGACGTTCGAGGAAGCGGTCGAGACCATCCACAAGGCTGGACTCGAATTGCCGCCCGTGCCCGCGGTGACCAATCAGCTTGCGGATGCCGCCGTGCAGCTGGTCGATAACGGCTTCTTTTTCCTGGCGCGCGGTTGCATCTTCCAAATGTGGCGCACCATGGGTAACGACGAGCTCGGCTCCCTCAACCGCTCGCTGGGGTAGGGGCGAAAACTGCAAGGAGGAAAGGCCGCTGGGCAATTAGAAAATTCCCTCTTGCCCAACTTCGACTGTTTGGTTACTATAGAACGGCTGTTACGGAGAGCTGACCGAGAGGCCGAAGGTGCTCGCCTGCTAAGCGAGTATGCCCCAAAAGGGCATCTGGGGTTCGAATCCCCAGCTCTCCGCCAGTACGAATTTGAAGAAGGGTCCCATTTGGGGCCCTTTTATTATCAAGAATGGCGGCTGGGGATTCGAACCTCAAAAAAGGAGGCATCCTTTCGGACGCCTCCTTTCAGTGGACTTATTATTCTTGCGCCCTACACCTCGGGCGCCTTGGCGACGGTCTCGCTTTCTGCCGTGAGTGGGCGGTTGTCGATGCGACGGCCCAAGCGATCGAGCTTCACGAGTAGCCATTCAATGGGATTCGGCCCTGCGCCTTCCTCGTCGGCAACTAGGTCCATGACGGCGATCTTGGTGCCGTCCTGCTTGAGCGTGACGCTGCCCACCTTGTCGCCCACATGCACCGTGCCCGAAAGATCGTCGTAGCTAACCTTTTCGGTCACCTCGCCGGCAAGGGAAAACACGGTCGCTTGCGCCGTGGGATCGGCGAGTGTGGCGTCGATCGTCTTATCCGTCCAGTCGGTTTGACCAATGCGCGCCATAAGCGGGTTGCCGTTGGCGGTCTTTTCCTGTGTGTTGGCGATTGCGACCGTCACCTTGTGACCGTAGTACCAATTGGCAAGGGTTGCGGTATCGGTAAAGCGCTGGTCGGTGGTGGTGGAGTTCAAAACGACGGTGTAGATCTCGTCGCCGTCGCGGTTGTAGGCGCTCGTAAAGCAATAGCCCGCGTCGTCGGTGGTGCCGGTCTTGCCACCGATGTTGCCATCTTGGCCCAGCAAATAGTTATGCGTGTCCATGGAATGCGAATGGTCGGTGCCGTCGGCGCCCGTGACCTCGATCCAGGAATCTTCGCTCGCTACGACCTCGCGGATCGTGTCGTTTTTCATGGCCTCCTGCATCATCAGCGCTACGTCGTGTGCGGTTGAGTGCATATCGCCAGCCCACTCATCAAAGTCCAGACCATGCGGGTTTTCAAAAAGCGTGCCGGTGCAACCGAGCTTCTTAGCGCGCTCGTTCATGGCTTTCACAAATGTTGCCTCGGCGTCTTTGGTCTTAGGGTCGATCTTCTTGCCCACATATTCGGCGAGCACGATGGCGGCGTCGTCGCGATAGCGGTGGTTACCGCAGATTTTATAGGCCGCGCAGTGCCTGCTTCACGGTGAGCTCGTCGCCTTCGAGTAGGCCGGCTGTTGAATTGCCCACGGTGGCTGCGGCGTTGCTCACCGTGACCTTCTCGTCCATCTTGCAATTCTCGACGGTTAGGATTGCGGTCATGACCTTGGTGATCGAGGCAATCTTGACCTGCTCATCGGCGCCGCGGGCATAGTAGACGGTGCCGTCTTTGCCCATGACGAGGGCATTGGTCGCATCGATATCGGGCAGGTTTTCGGCCGTGATGCCGCGCGCATCGGCGGTTTTGCCGCAAACATTGTCGGTCGTGAGCACTTGGGCGCCGGCGACGGTGGGCACGCCAGCGGCAAGGGCGATAGCGCAGACAAAGCCGGCGGCAAGCTGGGCTGAGCGCTTTGCAAAAGAGGTGAGGGACTTCACGGATTTCGCTTTCGACGGGATGGTCTCTTCTGGAACTAGAGTATATCGTTTGCCGGCGTCGGCGATCATCGCGTGCGTGCGTGGCCCACATCCGCGCCCGAACGGTCACAAGGGTGCTTAAGGCCGACTTAATCACCCACGCTTGTTGTGTGTGGCGTGCGTCGCCTCGGGCATAATGGAGCGCGAGAGGAGCACGCATGAACGAGCGCATTTTGGTAGTTGATGACGAGAAGGCCATCGCCGACTTGGTTGGTATCTACCTTACAAAAGAGGGCTTTGATGTCCAGATTGCCTATAGCGGGGCCGATGCTGCCAAGGCAATCCTGGAGCAGGGGTTCGATCTGGCACTGTTGGATGTCATGCTGCCCGATATCGATGGCTTTGAGCTACTGCGTACGATCCGTTCCAGCCATACCTATCCCGTGATCATGCTGACGGCGCGCGATGCCCAGCAAGACAAGATCGAGGGCCTTTCGCTTGGCGCGGACGATTACGTGGTTAAGCCGTTCCGTCCGCTGGAGCTTATCGCGCGCGTGCACGCTCAGCTTCGCCGCTACACCAGCTACGGTAGCCGCTCGCAGGCGGCCGAGTCGCCGACCATCCAGCTCGACGGCCTGGAGATCAACCGCGATGCTCGTTCCGTAACGGTGGACGGTGCACCGGTGCGCCTCACGCCCATCGAGTATTCCATCTTGCTGTATCTGGTTGAGCATCGCGGCAGCGTGGTAGCCGTGGAGGATCTGTTCCGTGCGGTGTGGAACGAGGATTTTATGCCCGGCTCCAACAATACGGTGATGGTGCACATTCGCCACCTGCGCGAAAAGATTGGCGACGACGCTCAAAAGCCGCGCTTTATCAAAAACGTCTGGGGCGTCGGCTACATAATCGAATAGCGCCTTTGATGGTGGGGAAGTGGATATGACAAAAGACGATAGGCAGGCATTCGAGGTGCCCGATCGACTCTTTGAATACGTACGGGCAGTCGTCGACAACCGCGCGCTTGCGACGGTGCTGCTCTTTTTGCTGAGCCTGCTGCTGATTGGCATCGACAACATCGCCGGAATCTTAGCGGTGCTGCTTGTCGGCTTTTTGCTGATCGATCGATTCGAAATCGTGCGCCGTTGCGTGGTGATTGGCGGTGCCGCGTGGGCCATGACGTTGGCGATTGGCGCCATGGCGCTCGGCGGCATCGAAGGGCCGGTGCTGTTCGATGCCGGCTTTGTATTCAACATGCTTGGCTTTGTGCTGGCGCTTGCCGTGTGCGTGCTGTTCTTTTGCGGCCGTGCTCTGTACTACCAGGGCTACGAGCGGGGCGAGCAGCATGCCGATTGTGTGCTGGCCGCTCGTATTCAAGATCGCCTGATCGATCACCCCAACACCTGGGACAACATTGACGGCGACTTCTTGGAGGTCGAGGGCGCCCTTAACCGCGTGCGTGACCGTGAGCGCAAGGTGCGGCAATCTCTGCGTGACGAGTCGCATCGCAAGGACGATCTGGTCACGTACTTGGCACATGACCTACGCACCCCGCTTGCCAGTGTGGTGGGCTATCTTTCGCTGCTGCAAGAGGCTCCTGAGCTGCCGGTTGAGCAACGTGCGCACTTTACGGGCGTGGCGCTCGACAAGGCGCACCGGCTCGATGCGCTCATCGAAGAGTTCTTCGATATCACGCGCTTTGACTTCTACGATATCGTGCTCACGCGCGGCTATGTTGATCTGGGGTTGCTGCTGGCTCAGGTAGCTGACGAGTTCTACCCCATCCTCAACGAGCAGCATAAGGAAGCCCAAGTTGATATTCGCGAGGACCTGACGGTGCTCGTGGATGGCGACAAGATGGCTCGCGTGTTCAACAACATCATGAAAAACGCCGTCGCCTATAGCTATGAGGGCTCGACTATCACGATTGAGGCCAGACGCCGGGACGACGGCGGCGTGCGCGTGCGCTTTATCAATCAGGGCGATCCTATCCCTGCGGCTAAGCTCAAGGTGATCTTTGAGAAGTTCTATCGCCTGGATGCGGCGCGTGCGACCAATCGCGGTGGTGCCGGCCTGGGCCTTGCTATTGCCAAGGAGATCATCGCGGCACACGGCGGTACCGTTGCATGTGAATCGACGCCCGAACACACGATATTCACCATCGAGCTGTCCGCCGCATAGCCAGCGTGCCCTTACAAACACTTGACAATGTGCTCACGTGCGTATGAGCCGCGATTCCTACTATCGATACTGCTGAATTGATATCGATATGGAGGTATGCGGTATGACGGCTGCTGCGGCTGTGGAGCCCACGGAGCTTGAAGAACTCATGGAAGCGCAGGCCGAGGCCGCGCATGAGCGCGAGGTTGGGGATGCGACTCGCCCCACGGCAGAGGATCTTGCCGCCTCTCCGACGCGCATCGACGTCGAGGGCCTCGACCTGTTCTATGGCGACCACCATGCGCTCAAGGACGTGAATATCAAGATCCGCGACAAGCAGATCACCTCGTTCATCGGGCCTTCGGGCTGCGGAAAGTCCACGTTGCTGCGCTGCTTTAACCGCATGAACGACGGCATCAAGGATTGCCGCATCGAGGGCAAGATTGCGCTCGATGGTCAAGATATCCTGGGCGATTGCGCCAGCGCGTGGGCATGGTGTTCCAACGCCCCAACCCGTTTCCCATGAGCATCTACGACAACGTCGCCTACGGTCCTCGCGGTATGGGTGTGCGCGACCGCGCCGTGCTCGATGAGCTGGTCGAGGACTCCCTGCGTCGCGCTGCCCTGTGGGACGAGGTCAAGGACAAGCTCAAAGAGTCGGGCCTGGGTCTTTCGGGTGGACAGCAGCAGCGCCTGTGCATCGCCCGCGCACTTGCCGTGCAGCCCGACATTCTGCTGATGGACGAGCCGACCTCGGCACTCGACCCTGTGTCGACGTTGGTGGTGGAGCAGCTGGCCTGCGAGCTCAAGGAGATCTGCACGCTGGTGGTCGTGACGCACAACATGCAGCAGGCCGCGCGTATTTCCGATTCGGTTGCGTTCTTTTTGCTGGGTGAGCTGGTGGAGTACGCGCCCACCGCGCAACTCTTCAAGAATCCGTCCGATCCGCGCACCGCGGATTATTTGACGGGGCGTTTTGGCTGACGCTGTCTTTTACAGGTGCCTTTAGGGTTAAGATGCGGTCATATCGGCCGCAAAGGGGTTCAACATGATCTATTACGTCGAGGACGATGACAACATCAGGGATTTGACAGTCTACGCGCTGCGCAAGCAGGGAATCGAGGCCGAGGGCTTTTCGTGTGATGGCGAGTTTAAAGCTGCCGTGGCGCGACGGGTGCCCGATGCTGTGCTGCTCGATATCATGCTGCCCGACACCGATGGCTTGGCGATTATGCGTCGCCTGCGTGCCGATCGCCTGACGGCGACGGTGCCCATCATGATGCTTACCGCCAAGGACACCGAACTCGACAAGGTGATGGCGCTCGATGGCGGTGCCGACGATTATCTGACTAAGCCGTTTTCGCTCATGGAGCTTGCGAGCCGCTGCCGCGCACTGCTGCGTCGCGGCGGCATGGTCAAGCAGGCGAGCGATGTGCTCAGCGTGGGCGACATCGTGCTTTCGCCCAGCCATCGCGAGGTGACCGTTGCCGGCGAGCCGCTTAAGCTCACCCTGCGCGAGTTCGACCTGCTCGAGTACCTCATGCGCAAGCCCGGCGTGGTCTTTACCCGCGAGTCGTTGCTGCAGAGCGTGTGGGGCTGGGACTTCGACGGCGGTTCGCGCACCGTTGACGTGCACGTGCAGACGCTTCGCCAAAAACTGGGCGAGCATGCCAGCGCCATCGAGACCGTGCGCGGCGTGGGTTATCGCCTGGCCGAGCCTTCTGCCGGTGATGGTGCCGAAGGCGACGACACCGCGGCCACCGCATCGGAGGGGTAACCCGTGGTCTTCGCCCCCCAGGGAAAACATACGCTGTCGCACCGCGTTTTTGTGACGATCTTTGTCTGCGCCATGGCGGTTATCGTGGCGTTTACGGTGCTGGGTGCGTTCTTTGTGCAAAACACTTTGGCGGATGCCACGAGTGCCAATCTGGCGCAGGAAACTGAGCTCATTGCTGCCGCCCTCGACGAGCAGCAGGAGCCCATTCCGTTCTTGCGAAGCCTCGATCGCGAGGATCTTCGTATCACGCTGATCAATAAGGACGGATCTGTTGCCTACGACAACGAGGCGTCGCCTTCCACACTGCCCAACCATGGCGATCGCCCCGAGGTCATCGAGGCCTTTGAGAGTGGTTCGGGTTCCGCGGAGCGCGCAAGCTCTACACTCGACGAGATTATGCTGTATCGCGCCGTCGCCCTTGATAACGGCCAGGTCGTTCGCTTGGCGCAGGCCCAGCCTGGCGTTGCGGCGATTTTGCTGTCGATGCTGGCGCCGATGCTGCTTATCGCAGCAGCGGGTGCAGTACTCTCGTTTTTTATGGCGCGCCGTGAGTCCCGTGCCATCATCGCGCCGTTGCAAGAGGTGGATTTGGATCACCCACGCCGTAGCTATGAGCACGCCTATGCCGAGATGGTCCCCATGCTTGAGCGTATCGAGTCGCAGCGCCAGGAACTCAAGCGCCAAATGGCGGTGCTAGCGGACAACGACCGTATGCGCCGCGAGTTCACGGCGAATATCACCCATGAGCTCAAGACGCCGCTTACGGCGATTTCGGGCTATGCCGAGCTCATCGCAAATGGCATGGTCGAGGGCGAGGACGACCTGCGCAACTTTGGCGGTCGCATCTATCGTGAGGCGGGCCGCTTGGCAGCGCTTGTCAACGACATCCTTACGCTGTCTAACTTGGACGAGGCCGAACGTGCAACTGAAGGCGAGGCAGTGCCCATTGGGTCCACGGAGCCTATTGAGCTCTCGCGTGCGATCTACGCGGTTGAGCAGCGTCTTGAACAGGTTGCCCGTCAGGCGAATGTGACGATAAGTCATGAGACCAAGCCTGTGGTCATCGAAGGCGTTTCGCGCTTGGTCGACGAGCTCATCTATAATCTGGCAAGCAACGCCATCCGCTACAATCGGCCCGGCGGTACGGTTACGCTGCAGTGCGGCACCAACGACGAAGGCCATCCGTTCCTCGCTGTCGCCGACACGGGAATCGGTATCGCGCCTGAAGAACAGGGCAAGGTATTTGAGCGGTTCTATCGCGTGGACAAGAGTAGGTCCAAGGCACGCGGCGGAACCGGCCTGGGGCTTGCCATTGTCAAGCATGCGGCCCTGTATCATCACGCCACGCTTGATCTGTCGAGCGAGTTGGGCGTGGGAACCACCATTACGGTGACGTTTCCCATACAGCAGGACGAGCCATTCGCATAGCGATACAACACAGATATTGATGTAGACGCCGCATTTGACTTTCGGGTGCGGCGTTGTTGTGCAATTTTACGATTGCTTCCGACATTTTTACAGGAGAGCCTGTTTCTTATGTATAGAGTTTGGTCTCGGTAAAAAGATGCGATAACATACGGACAGTTTTGTCAATCCGAACTGGGGAAATGAAAGGCAAGCTGCATGACCCTTCTCGAACTGTTCCAGCTGCTGAAGAAGCACCTCAAGCTGGTCATCACCCTTCCGGTGGTCTGCGCGATCGCCATGGGCATCGTGTCCTTCGTTGCGATGGACAACACCTATACCGCGACGACGAGCATGTACATTCTCGCCAAGACCGACGATAGCGGTCAGATGAGCTACAACGATCTCTCGGCGAGCCAGATGCTTTCCAACGATATCGCCACGCTGCTGGATAGCGATAGCGTTAAGAGCGGCGCCGCCAAAGAACTGGGCCTCACCGATTTGGATGACTACAAGGTGTCTGTTTCCTCCGAGACCACCACGCGTGTCATTACGCTTTCGGTTACCGGCACCGATGCCAAGGAGACGGCTGAGGTCGCAAAGGCCATTGCCAGCTCGGTGAGTACGGTCGCTCAGAACGTCGGCGCTGCCCAGAGCATCAACGTTATCGACGAGGCTAAGACCCCCGAAGCCCCCAGCGGCCCCAAGCGCACGCTGTATATTGCCGTCGCGTTCCTCGCCGGTATCTTTATCGCAGTTGCCTATGTCGTTTTGGCGGACATGCTCAATACCCGCATCCGCGGTGCCGAAGAGGCAGAAGAGCTCCTGGGTATTCCCGTTGTTGGCCGAATTCCGGCTATGAAAGGTGGTAAATAGGCATGGCTAAGGCAAAGAACACCGATAAGCTCGTTGTACAGAATGCCGCCAAGACCCTTCTGGCCAACATCCGCTTTGCGAGCGTGGATGACCCCATTCGCACCATCACCGTTACCTCCTCGATTCCCAACGAGGGCAAGTCTACGGTTTCCATTAACCTTGCTCAGGCAATCGCCACGAGCGGCAAGTCCGTGCTCCTGGTCGAGGCCGATATGCGCCGCAGGTCCCTTTCCGATATGCTCGGCGTTCGTTCGCGCGGCGGACTCTATGCGGTCCTTTCCGAGCAGATCTCCATTGACCAGGCAATTGTCGAGACGGGTCAGAAGAACTTCTACTTCCTCGATGCCGAGCCGCACATTCCAAATCCTGCCGACATCATCGTCTCCCATCGCTTTGCCAAGCTGGTAAAGGCACTGTCCGCCAAGTTCCAGTACGTCATCTTCGATGCTCCTCCGGTCGGCACCTTCATCGATGCTGCCGAGATTGCCAGCTTGACTGACGGCGCGCTGTTCGTGGTGCGCGAGGACTTTACCAAGCGCGAAGAGGCGCTCAACGCTATCGCCCAGCTTAAGAAGTCCGAGAAGGTCAAGCTCATCGGTACCGTCATGAATTACTGTGAGACCGAGACCAGCGAGTACTACTATTCTTACTACACCAAGGACGGTAAGAAGGTTAAGAAGGGCTCCGACGATCAGGGCACTTCCAAAAAGGGCATCTTCACCAACCGAGCAAACGTTTAGTTGATTAAGGCTGACCTATGCGTGACATTCATTGCCATATCTTGCCGGGTGTAGACGACGGCGCCGCCGATCTCGAAGAGAGCTTGGCGATGCTCGAGGCTGCCAAGCGGGCCGGTGTAACCAGAATCGTTTGCACTCCTCACTGCCGTGATCCCTATTTTGATTACGACAAGATGTGGGATGCCTTTGAGCTGCTGCGCGATAACGCTGACGGTTTTCCGCTCCAGATGGGCTTCGAGGTCAACCATCGAAAGCTCGTTGAGCTTGGTATCGATGCCGCGGATCACTTGCATTTCGATGGGACCAACGAGTTTCTGCTCGAGCTTTCGACGCATGCCGATGCGTATGCGTTTAGAGAGTACGAGAACACGATTTACGATTTGCAGTGCCGTGGCTACCAGGTGATCATCGCTCATCCTGAGCGCTATCGTGCGGTTCAAAAGGATGTAAGTGTGGCGGAGCGCCTGGTCGATATGGGCTGCAAGCTGCAGGCTTCGGCGGACTTTATTGCCGGCGGTCGCTTTGGTCGCGAGAAAAAGCCGGCACAGCGCCTGTTCGATCAGAACCTGTACAGCTTCATCGCGAGCGATGCCCATAACGTGGGTCATTACGACTGCCTGGCGAAGGCTCGCGCGAAGTTTAGCGTGCGCGGAGCTCATTTTCGCTAAAATCTGTCCCTAACGTTCGCATTGAATGAAAGGGCAGCCATGGATATCCAACTTAAGACGGGATGCTTTGATGACGCGGCGTTGGTGCGCCGCGTCGTTTTTATGGACGAGCAGGGCTACGAGAATGAGTTCGACGCTATCGACGAGGACCCGAACTGCATTCATGTGACGCTCTATGTAGACGGCGAGCTTGCCGGTTGCTCGCGCGTGTTTCCCGAAGAGCTTGAGCGCGCGGCTGACGCAGAGGCTCCGGTGTCGCCGGCGTGCGACTTGGACGAAGGCGTCGCAGCGGGGGAGACCTACATTATGGGGCACGTCGCCGTGCTGCCGGCTATGCGTCGTCGTGGTTTGGCGAGCAAGATTGTCGAGGCCAGTGATACCGCCGCGCGTGATGCCGGCGCCAAGCTCATTAAGCTGCACGCGCAGGAATACGTGCTGCCGCTCTATGCCAAGGCGGGTTACACGCAGATTGCCCCGGTGGACTATGAGGATGAAGGCCAGCCCCATGCCTGGATGGCCAAACGGGTCGAGGGTGGCAGATAGGGACGTTCCTTTTCTGCCGGCAGTTGGGGACACTCCTTGGCAATTGGCGCATCAGAGCGTTTGGACATACAGTTTTTCGATTCCGTATGTATATATGCGCGCTAATGGGTTATAAAATCTAAGTCTGAACATAGCAGGTCTGCGATGCGGCTCGGGCAACCGGGCCGTTTTTGCGGACGGGGGTAGCGCGAAAGGACTGCACATGCGTCAATTTAAGACCGAGAGCAAAAAACTGCTCGACCTCATGATCAACTCCATCTACACCAATAAGGAAATCTTCCTGCGCGAGCTTATCTCTAACGCGAGCGACGCCGTCGACAAGCTCAACTTTAAGAGCCTGCAGGATCCGAGCGTCAAGCTCGACCAGGGCGACCTGGCTATTCGCGTTTCCTTTGATAAAGACGCCCGCACCATTACCATCTCGGATAACGGCATTGGCATGACCGCCGAGGAGCTCGAGCGCAATCTGGGCACCATCGCCCATTCCGGCTCCGAGGAGTTTAAGACCGAGAACGCCGAGCAACAGGGTTCCGATGTCGACATCATCGGTCAGTTTGGCGTGGGTTTCTACTCCGCCTTTATGGTCGCCAGCCACGTGAAGGTCGTCAGCCGCGCTTATGGCGAGGATACCGCCCACGTTTGGGAGTCCGACGGTCTTGAGGGCTACACCATCGAGGATGGCGAGCGTGCCGAGCACGGTACCGATGTCATCCTGACGCTGCGCGAGAACGAGAAGCTCGACGCCGACGGCGAGGCCGAGACCTACGATCGCTTCCTGACCGAGTGGGGCCTCAAGAGCCTGATTCAGCAGTACAGCAACTATGTGCGCTACCCGATACAGATGATGGTGTCCAAGAGCCGCCAGAAACCCAAGCCCGAGGACGCCGGCGACGACTACAAGCCCGAGTACGAGGACTACCAGGAGCTCGAGACCATCAACTCCATGACGCCGATCTGGAAAAAGCGCAGCTCCGACGTTGAGCAGAAGGATTACAACGAGTTCTACAAGTCCACGTTTCACGACTTTGACGATCCCGCGCGCACTATCAGTTTCCATGCCGAGGGTACGCTTGAGTACGATGCACTGCTGTTTGTGCCGGGTCGCGCCCCGTTCGATCTGTACAGCAAGGACTACGAGAAGGGCCTGGCGCTCTACAGCTCTAACGTGCTGATTATGGAGAAGTGCGACGACCTGCTGCCCGACTACTACAACTTTGTGCGCGGTGTCGTGGACTCTGCCGACGTGACGCTCAATATTTCGCGTGAGACGCTGCAGCAGAACCGTCAGCTCAAGGCCATTGCCAAGCGTGTCGAGAAGAAGATCACCGCCGATCTGGAGGACATGCGCGACAACGACCGCGAGGCATACGAGAAGTTCTTTGAGAACTTTGGTCGCGGTCTTAAGTACGGCATCTACTCGAGCTACGGCATGAAGGCCGACGAGCTCGCCGACCTGCTGCTGTTCTGGTCTGCCAAGGAGCAGAAGATGATCACCCTTGCCGAGTATGCCAAGGGCATGCCCGAGGGCCAGAAGGCAATCTACTATGCCGCCGGCGATTCGCGCGAGCGTCTGGCCAAGATGCCCGTCGTGAAGGGCGTGCTCGACCGCGGCTACGATGTACTGCTGCTGACGCAGGACGTGGATGAGTTCACCTTCCAGGCCATGCGTGAGTACGTGGCTGCCGATATGCCCAAGGTCTACGAGGATGACGCTGCTCGCGAGGCTGCCGAGAAGGCAGTTGCCGATGGTGCCGAGCCTGAGGTCGAGGATCGTCACCTGGAGCTTAAGAACGTCGCGACCGGCGATCTTGACTTGGCGACCGACGACGAGAAGAAGGAGGCCGAGGACGCCACCAAGGAGAACGAGGACCTCTTTAACGCCATGAAGGAGGCGCTCGGCGACAAGGTCGAGAAGGTTGCCGTCTCCGCGCGCCTGACTGACGCTCCCGCCTGCATCACCACCGAGGGCCCGCTTTCGCTCGAGATGGAGAAGGTCCTTCAGAAGGGTCCCGAGGGCGCGCCCGACGGTATGCCCAAGAGCCAGCGCGTGCTCGAGCTCAACGCTAAGCACCCGGTCTTCGCCAAGCTCGTCGCTGCCCAGAAGGCGGGCGACGCCGACAAGATTAAGCAGTACTCCGGTCTGCTCTACGACCAGGCCCTGCTCGTCGAGGGCATTCTCCCCGAGGATCCCGTTGCCTTCGCGGCGGCTATTTGCGAACTAATGTAACTAGGGGGTTACGCGGTTCTACGAACCGCGTAACCACTCGACGCTGCAAACGCCCCTAAGCGGCAATCTGACGTTCAATCGTCGGTCGCGTACAAAAGTACGCTTCCCTCCTCTTTCACGTCACCTTGCTCGCTTAGGGGCGTTTTCGCTGACGTGAGCTCAACCTGTGACGGTGCCAAATTAATTATCCGCACAAAAAAGGAGGCCTCCGCGGCGATGCGGAAGCCTCCTTTTTGTGCACGGTGTACTTTTGAGTGTGCAAGTGGGGGAGTTGTTACTCCTCGACGATCTCGGTGATCGCGCCAGCGGGGCAAGCGTCCTGGCAAGCGCCACAGGCGACGCAGGAGTCCTCGTCAGCGACGGTAGCGACGTCCTGGAGCTCCAGAACGCCAGCGGGGCAGGAGTCGACGCAAACGCCACAAGCGATGCACTCGTCGGCATCAATTACGGGATGAGCCATGGTAGTTTCCTCTCTGTTGACCGACGCTACAGACGATGCGCGCCGGTTTGATTCGGGCAAAAACATACCACGGGAGCGACCGTTTGCAATACCCTCTGGCCGGCATCTTCATACCGTTCGCCGAGTATGCCAAGGTTTACTAAAAAACGCGCAGGTGGGGCCGTTGAGCTGCGCAAATGTTAGCTATAGGTGACTTGTAATATTGACCTATTGAGCGCGCCTGCGGAAAGGGCATCCCGTTATTTGGCCGAAAACCGGGTCGCAGTTTCCGGTTGGGCCCGCTAGCGGAAACTGCGACCCGGTATCAGCTCTCAAAACGGGATACGGTTTCCGGTTGAGCCTTCAGACGGAAACTGCGACCCGGAATCCACGCTCAAACCGGGATGCGCTTGCCGCAAGACGGCCCCCAGGCACCCCCGGACGCAAACCTCAGCCATCTCTACATAGATCTCAATAGATTTGCCGAGAACTCATTCAGCGCATCTACCTGCGCATTTAAGAACCTAAACTCTCAGCAATAAGAAATCTTATATGAATTGACTTAGATTTTGTATATTCCGGCCCATAAGGGGATACACTACATCCTGAAAGACAAGCCGAAGCGCCGCGCGACAGATCGTCGAGGCGGCGCGAACGCAAAAGAGAGAGGGAATTTCTAATGAGTAAGATTCTTGGTATCGACCTTGGTACTACTAACTCCGCCATGGCCGTCCTCGAGGGCGGTTCTCCGACCATTATCGTGAACGCCGAGGGCGACCGCACCACCCCGTCTGTTGTTGGCTTCCGTGCAGACGGCGACCGCGTCGTGGGTAAGGCCGCTAAGAACCAGGCGGTCACCAACCCCAAGAACACCGTGTTCTCCATCAAGCGCTTCATGGGCCGCAAGTACTCCGAGTGCACCTCCGAGATCAAGACCGTGCCGTATGAGGTCAAGGAGGGCCAGGGTGGCCGTGCCGTCGTCGATATCGAGGGCAAGGATTACACCGCCGAGCAGGTGAGCGCCATGACGCTCGCAAAGATGAAGGCCGACGCCGAGAAGTATCTGGGCGAGACCGTCACCGACGCCGTCATCACCGTCCCGGCCTACTTCAACGACGCCCAGCGTCAGGCCACCAAGGATGCCGGTAAGATCGCCGGCCTCAACGTCAAGCGTATCGTCAACGAGCCGACCGCTGCTGCTCTGGCC
>URZJ01000013.1 GCA_900552395.1 uncultured Collinsella sp.
CCTTCTGGTCATGCCTTGCCTTTTGAATGACAAATTGTCGCTCTGGGTGGCGCGCAGCGTCGACCGGTCCGTCGTTCGTTAGAACGGCGGAACCTCTAGAGCAGGGTAACGCTAAAGCTGCGAACGTCCGTCTCACCCGGTGCCAAGGTAATGGTGTTGACCTTGTGCTCAAAGACGTCGTCCTCGGTGTCCATGGTGGTGTGGCCGGTCCAGGGCTCGAGCGCCACAAACGGAGCATCGTTGGCGGCAGACCACACGCCGATGTACTTAAAGCCCTCAAAGTCGATCTTGACGCCGTGGCCCGACTTGCAGCCGCGCAGTGTGAGCGTGGAGCCCGGAGTATCGGTGAACATGATGGCATCGTTATCGAAGCTGCGGTGCGTGATGGGCAGCACGTCCGAGTTATCGGGAGCCTTGTAGCTACCCTCAAACGTCATAAGACCGTCGGGCGTGATGATAGGAGCCTCGTTGGTCCAAGCCTCGGTAAACGCCAGCTCGTAATCCTCGAACGCCTCGTCTTCGGCACCGGGGGCGGGCACGTTGAATGCAGGATGACCGCCCACCGAGAACGGCAGGGCCACGTCGCCGGTGTTGGTGACGGCAAAGGTCTGCGTGAGCGTGGCGTCGCCGGTCAGGGCATAGGTCATGTTGAGCTTAAAGTGGAACGGGAACGCCTTGAGCGACTCGGGCGTGTCAGTGATCTCGTACGTTACCGAGGAGCCGTCCTCCGAAACCTCGACCAACTTGTGCTCGACGATGCGAGCGAGTCCGTGGCGCGGCATCTCGCAGGTGCCGGCCGCAGATGTCGCCATGTTGTTGCGCAGCGATCCCACGATGGGGAACAGGATAGGCGCATGCTTGCCCCAAAAGGCCGGGTCGCCCTGCCACAGATACTCGTTGCCGTTGAGGGCAAGGCTCGTGAGCTGGGCGCCCATGGAATCGATGGCCGCGATGAGGCCGCCGCGCTTGATGGTAGTGACGGTGGACATGCTACTTCCTCCAATAGTAAACAACGGTGTCGAGGGCTATTGTCCCACTCTTGGCGGCGGGGTTGAGCGACAGGTGCAGTTATTGAGCAATAGCGTAAAGGTCAAACCCGCCCTGCGGCGTGCTATCGACCGTATCGGGCGCCTGTGAATTAAAACTCACCGGAACCATGCGCTTTGAGGCACGGTAACACGTGCCGTCGGTGGCGACGGGCGGCTCATCGACCGTGAGCTCGTAGTCGCCGGGCTTGAGCTCGATGCCGTCACCTTCGGAATTGACGTATTGGTACTCGTCGATCGCTTGCCCCTTGAGCGTGCGACCCACGATATGGACGAGCATCTGGCTGTCGCCGCGCGCGGTGTCCCACGTCGCGCCGTCCTTGACCTCGACCGATACATGCACCGAGCGCGTGCGGCTGAGCGATTGCTCGACAGACATCTCGACCTTGGCGGCGTCTTTGCGCTGTTGTTCAACATGGCTCCAGACGTTTCCAATTACCGAGCATGCGATAACGCCGGCCATAAAGGCGATAAGGATGGGGCCAAGCGGAGAGCGACGTCCCGCATCTTCCTCGCGAGCCAGATCGGGGCGATGCGTGGGCGCAGGCGCCTGGGCACCCTGCGAGGGCACGTCGAGAATGCTGAAGGATGCCGTGCTGTCGGGATCGATAGTGTGACGCGGCTGCGGGGTCTTTGCCGGCGAGATGGACATGTCGGCTGGCTCACCCAGTGTGGCCGTGGCATCGGCCTTTGCCTCGTCGGCCTCAGCCTTGGCCCAGGCCTGCTCGAAGGTCAGGGGCTCGGCGGGGTCGGAGTCGGTATCCGAGTCGAGCGCGCTTTCGGCATCGGCATCGCTGCTGGCTTCGGTGCCAGCGACAGCCTCGGCCTCGGCCCCGTCGCTCGACTCGTCACTTGGCAAAGGCTCGTCCCACTCCTCATCTGGAGCCTCGCCCTCGCTATACCACCACTCAAAGTTATCGATATCCATACGGGGCACTCCCTTGGCCTCGCAAATAAACACTTGCTAGCCTTATACCCCCAGATGGCACGGCGGCTCGCCGGCACGGATAGGAAAACCATCACAACATTCGACGCTTTTCCTCGTTTTCGAGATTTTCATCGAATGTTGTGACGGTTTGGGCGGCAGCCACGCCGCGAATGTGACAAAGGGACTGTCCCTTTGTCACATGGATGGGTTGCAATCTTCTCCCTAGGCAGAAAAACCGTCCCAACATTCGACGGTTTTCATCGTTTTTGAGTTTTTCGTCGAATGTTGGGACGGTTTAGTGGCCCATACGCCCCAAACCGTCCAAACAGCACCGCAAGTTCCGAGGGAAACGTGGGAGAATAAAATCTGATTACGCCGTAGCGCAGGAAGGACTATCCATGGATATCAGCCGGTTTGGCGAGTTTGTGATCCTCGCGCAGTCACGCACCTTCCTCGATGCCGCCGACCTGCTCTTTATGTCGCAGTCGACGCTCTCCAAGCACATCATGGGCATGGAGCGCGAGCTCGGTCGCAAACTTATCGACCGCACGCAACGCCATGTGACGCTCACGCCGCAGGGCGAGACGTTCCTCGTCTATGCACAGAAGATCGCCACGCTGCAGCATCGCTACCTCACCGCGCTCCGCAGCGATCAGACCGCGCCCACCGAGCACATCACCGTGGGCTCGATCCCCATCATGGCACCCTACGGCATCACCGATGCCGTGATTGATTTTCAGCAGGCAAGCCCCAGCTATCAGGTAGAGCTTATCGAGGGCGAGGGCGATAGGCTCAAGCAGATGCTCCTGCGCGAGGACATCGACCTTGCGTTTATCCGCGACGCGGGCACCGACGAGCCCGAGTTCAAGAAGATCCCCTTTACAAGCGACCGCCTGGTGGCGGTGCTGCCGACAGAGCACATGCTCGCCCGCCGCGACCGCATCGAGATCGGCGACCTGCGCGACGAGAACTTTCTCATGCTGCCGCAGGGCTCCTTTGTGAGCGACCTCGTGGTGAGCCTTTGCTCCGAGGCCGGGTTCTCCCCGCGAATCACCTTTACCGGCAAGCGCGCCGAGAACATCATCTCGCTCGTGGCGCGCGGTGCCGGCGTGTCGCTGCTCATGCGCAAGCCAGCCGAGTCGCTCGCCGGCGGCAAGGTGGCACTCGTGGACATCGACCCCGCGATAACAACCGAGGTCAAAATTCTGCTTAAACGCGGACGCACCCAGCCGCAAGCCGTCGTCTCGTTTATCGGCTATCTCCCCTACCGCGAGCTCTTGCAAAGCGCTGAGTAGCAAATGTAAAAAAGAACCGTCGCAAAGAGGCATTCCCTTTGCGACGGTTTGTTGAGACGCTAATCGACCTTGACGTTGAGGGAAGCGCCGCCCTCGTCCTTCTTGGGACCCAACACGCATGCGGCGATGAGGGCCAGGATAAAGGCAATCACGCCGGAGGAAACAAGGCCGATAAAGCCCGTGTCGATGCCAGCGGGGTTGATGAAGCTCGGGAAGCCAAGCGGGCCGGAAGCGCCAAAGGAGTAGAGCTTGGCACCCATGAGGCCGGCAACGGCGCCGCCAACACCGGCGGAGAGGAAAGTCGCCCACATAAGGCGCTTGCGGGGCAGCAGGATGGCGTAGAGCGCGGGCTCGTTGACACCGAAGATTGAGGAAACCAGGGCGGGCACGTTGACCTCGGCGTTCTCCTCGCCGTTCTTGGTGCGGATGACCATGCCAAGCACGGCGCCGGCGATGGCGCAGCCGCCAGCATAGACGAGCGGGTTGATGAGATCATAGCCATAGGTGGCGACATCGAGGAACCACAGCGGGATGATGCCCCAGTGCAGACCGAACATCACGAGCAGGCTCCAGAAGGTGCCGATAACAAAGCCGGCGATGGCGGGCTGGAAGCTGATGAGGGCAAGGATGATCTGGGCAACGATGTTGGAGAGAACCGTCATGACCGGGCCGATGACGACGAGGCCGAGGATGCCGCAGATAAAGAGCGTGAGGATGTTAGCGAAGAACGAGCTCACGACGGCAGGCAGGATGTTAACAATGAACTTGTGCACCTTAGCAGCAACCCATACCACAAAGATGGCGGGCAGGATCGTGGAGGCGTAGCTCTGCATAACCAGGGGGATACCAAAGATATCGCCGTAGACGTTGGACTCAAAGATGGTTCCGGTACCGATGGTGTAGAGCGGATCGGCGCCGGTGAGTGCCACGAGCGTGGGATACACGAGGATGCCGCCGAGCGCCATGCCCATGACGGGCTTGAGGCCAAACTTTTTGGCCGACGTCCAGCCGATAATCAGCGGGAAGTAGTAGAAGACGGAGTCGCCGATAGCGGAGAGCACCACGTAGGTATTGCTGTCTTTGGCGAGCTAGCCGGCCACGCTCGCGAGCGCGAGCATCGACTTGATAAAGCCGCCGGCCATGAGCACGCCCAGTACCGGCTGCAGGATCTCGGAGATCACCGCGAGCAGACGCGAGAACGGATCGCCCTTCTTGACGTTGTCGCCCTCGTCAATGTCGAGCGCGGGCTGCATGTCAAAGCCGCCGATCTGGACGAGGTCGTTGTAGACGGCCTCCACGGTGGAGCCGATCACGACCTGGTACTGGCCACCGGCCTGAATGACGTCGACAACGCCCTTGGCTGCCTTGAGCTCCTCGGTCTGAGCCTTGGACTCGTCCTTGAGATGAAAGCGCAGGCGCGTGATGCAGTGGCTCACGTCCTTAACGTTTTCTTTACCGCCAATCTTTGCGATGATCTCATCGCAAAGCTGCTGGTATTTCATGGTTCCTCCTTTTTCGGGGTTGAGGCCGCAAAGCTCGCCTTCTCTTAGTCGACGTCAATTGAGCGAAGCGTTGGGCCCCGATCTGGAAATCCGCGACCGCATGTACGGCCGGGACACGGGATAACGGTTTAACACCGGGGGTCATTTTCCCTATGAGAGCATGCCCCCGGTCGGGCGCCGCGCTACTGCGCGCTAATTCCTCCGAGCAGGCGTGAAGTCTGGCAGAACTTGTCGCAGAGAACCTCGGGCTCGCCCTTGGGAATCTGGGTGCGCTCGGTCTCAAACGAAAGACCGTACTCGCGCGCCGGAAGGAAATACTCAAAGTAGCCGTTGGTGTAGCCGCAGACGATGCCCTGGACCGGGCACTCATGCTTCATGCGGATGCCGAGGTCGCTGCCGAGTTCGCTGGGGAATACAAAGAGGTGCAGACCGCCGAGACTGATCACGGCGCACTTGAGCGTGAGGCTGAAGTCGTCGTGCGCCACGGTGTGGTAGAAGGTCTGGGGAACGATGCGGTCGAGCACGACCTCCTGGGTGAGCTCGATCTTGGAAATCGCCTCGGCCAGACCGTCGGACACGCGCTCCACCTCGGGAATGCCGCGGCCCTGGCGGAAGTTGCGGTCGCTGCAGTCACCTGCGGCGCCAACTACCATGGCCGGATAGTAGCCCAGGCTGGGAGCGAGCTTTTTGCCGGTGAGACCGGCGAGCTCGCTCGTGAGCTCCGTGCAGTCGGGACCCACACAGGCGGAGTGGACCGCCCAGTTGACAAAGCCCGCAAAGGGCTTGTTGTCCTCATCGAAAAACGAGACCACGATCACCTCGTTGTCGGCGAGCTCGCCGGGGATGATACGGTTGTCGTAGAAGCCGGTAACGACCTGCTTGCCCATGCGCGCGGTGGCCGGACGTGCGTTGGCGCGGCACTCCTCGAACATCCGGCAGATGGTGTCGAGCATCCAGCGGTAGTAGTTCTCGTCGAACTTGCCCGTCCACCAGCTGCGATGGTAGGCAACGATCGAGGTATGGTCGTGGGTGGCCGAGAGCAAAACGCAATCGCGGTCGATCCCGTAGCGTGCATGGAGGAGCGTCTTGACCTCCTCGGCCATCTCCTCCTCAAACTCCAACACGTCGGCGTTAAAGAGAAAGACCTCGCGCTCGCCTTGGCCAAAGAGCAGTGCGTTGGCAAAGACATCGTCATGGATGGCCGTGGCGGGCTCCATGCGGTTGGGAAGGTTGCGGTACCCGATAAGGTAGACATCGCCCGTGGGCGTAATCTTTTGGCGTGCGCATCCGATATTCACAGTGCACTCCTTTCTGGGCCGCTGCTACAGGGCGGCAAGGATAGTATCGAGAAGATGCTCATGGGCTCCCTGGGCAAACCCGGAGTTCATGGCCTCGTAGGTGATCTTTTGGTAGGCATCGGGGGCGGGCAGGTACTTGGCGCCGCCGTTGACGAGTGTGGCCAGCAGCACGCGGCCGGGATGCGCCTGGCGCACGGCCGCGCCAAAGGAGCTCGCGACCTCGGGCTCGACGCCCACCAGGCGCATGTCGCCAAGGCCCAGAAACGAGACCCTCGTGGAGACGGTGCCCGCGGGCACAAAGCTATAGCCCGTGTGCGGGGCGAGGCTGTGGAAGTCCGCACGCTCCTGGGCGGGCAGGACCACGTCGATCGAACGGGCGGAAAGGGCGCTCACGACGGGCTCCGCGGCATCGAGCGCTTGGACGATCGCCCTGCCGAGGGCGCTTCCCTGCTGATGCAACATGCGATAACCGTCCTCGTGCGCGTCCTCCTGTGCGAGTGTGCCCGCGGCATCGAACGTCACGGTCACGGCGCGCTCGCGGGGAGCCTGGTCACCGGCCGCGCCGGTGTGCATGAGACACACGCCGCCGCGGTCGCGCTCGACCATGCCGGCGGCAAAACCAAAGAGGTCACCCGAGACCACGCGCTCGCCCTCGGACGTGCGCGACTTGTCGAGCACCGAGGACTGCACATCGGCCGCGGCGACCACGGCGATGATGCCACCACCTGCATCGACCATGAGCACGATGGGCATCGCATGGTCTGAGAAACCCTCGTCGTTGTCGCCAAGCCACCAACCGGCCGGCGTCTCCACGTCGCGGTTGACGTTGACGGGGCAGCTGCCCTGGGCACACTCAATCCGCGCAGGCATCATGCCGCCCATTGCCTCGGCGACGGCGCGCTCGACGGCGTTCACGATGGCGGCAAGATAGCGCTCGTTGCGCTCGCGCTCCCCATTGCTCTTAAGGTGCTCCGGCGTGCGCACATGCGGAGCCGAGAAGGTGTGCGTGGGAACGATCCAAGCATAGGGCGGCCTGCAGCCGCACGCCGCCTCAACTGCGTCCTCGAGGCGCGCCTGCAGCGCCGGCGCGATCGAAGTGAGCTCGAGGTTGACAATGCAAATGCGCCCGGAGGCACACTCCAAAACCAGGGCGCGGGCACAGAGCGGATGGCGCTCCATGGTAAAGCCGTCGTACGGGAGAACTCCGTCGAGCCCGATCCTCGCCTTGCCTGCGCCGGCCAAAAGCTCCTGCGCTTCCATGCGTGTCTCCTTTCCCCGTCTTTCCTCGGTATCTCTACCCGCTATTCGATGCCGTACAGACGCTGGGCCGTCTCGCCCAGCATGAGGCGCTTGGCCTCGTCGCTCACCGGCGCCGCGTTGACGCAGGCCACGCCTTCTGTGAGCCACTCGCGCCTAACCGGGTAGCTCGTGCCAAAGACGATGTGGTCGGCACCGAGCACCTCCACGGCGCACGAGAGCAGCGTGGGGCCCCAGGGCTGGGCGTGCGACATGTCAAAGAAAATGTTCTTCTCCAGGCGCACCGAGACGGTCTCGGTGTCTACCTGGAAGCGGCCGGACGCATCCGGGCGCTTGGGACCGTGCGGCAGGAGCATCTCCTTAAAGGCAAAGTAGGCGCCACCGAGCATGGAATGAACCATGCGCACGTTGGGGTAGCGTTCGAAGAAGTCGCCAAAAATCTCGCGGCCGATGGCCGTGGTCTGGTCCACGCAGCGGCCGTAGGAGCGGCGCAGGTTGTCGTAGGCCAAAAGCGAGGCGTTCTCCACCGGCACGGGCACATGGTGCACGTAGGCCGTCACGCCGCGCTCGTTGAGGTGCTCAAAGAAGCTCGCATAGACAGGGTCATCCAGATAGCGCTCGCCGTAGTGGGCGCAGAGCTGCACGCCGGCAAAGCCCTCGTCCAAGCGACGATCGAGCTCGGCGAGGTTGGCCTTGGTGCCAAAGGGAGGCACGGCAACGAGCGGGATCAGGCGGCCATCCGAGGCCGCGGCGTCTGCCGCCATGCCATCGTTAAAGCGGCGGCACATGTCGAGCGACATCCACTCATGGCAGCCTGGGAGCTTGAGGATGGCCTTGTCCACGCCGGCCTCGTCCATATCGGCCAGGCGCTTGGCCAGAGTGTAGTCGCCCTGGATGTAGTTGAGGCCCGGGGCGCCTGAGGGCTTCTCGATTACAATCTGGCGCTTGCCAGCAGGGTTTACGGCAACGCGCCCCTCGGTGTTGTACTCACGGGGAACCTCGGAGAGAAACTGCTCGCATAGGGCATCATCAGTAAAGATACGCTCGTCGAACCAGTAGGAATTTGCATCGATAATCATGGGTTGGGTCCGCCTTTCGCTTTTGACACCGTCATTGTAAAAAGCGAAGGCACGGGATATCAATTCCAGTTGAGAGCGCTTGTATTCCAAACTGGAATAGGATTTACCGTTCGCACGGAATGTGACAAAGGGACTGTCCCTTTGTCACATCCGGACAATCTTGTTTCTCAACAAGAAGTCGACCGCTCCTACGATTCTGATGCCATCGATGTCTGTTGGATGCTCACCATCCCTGACGATCAGGATCTTCTCGTACGAATCAGGGATTTTTCCCAGCGTGTCTAGTTTGAGCGGTCGCAGCTCGCGCTCTCTGGTCGCCTCGGCATCGATCCGTTCGGTAACCTGGATATATTTACGGTCCGATCCCTCGCCGATTGCGACAAAGTCGATTTCCCCCGCGCGCAGATGGCCGCAAAACACTTCGTATCCTTCAAAGACAAGCTGGTTGTAGATAACGTTCTCGAGCATCCTTCCGCTATCGCTGCCTCTATATCCGTCAAGATAGCTGCGGATTCCCGTATCGGCTATGTAATATTTACCGCCTGTCTTGAGAAGCTCCCGCCCCTTGACGTCATACCTTTTTACCTTGGTAAACAGGTACGTCTCTTCCAGAGCGTCAATATACGCCGACACCGTCGATGCGTTGGTCTTACCGCCCGATGATTCGTTGAGCGTCCCTACGATTTTGTTGACCGAGGTTTGATTGGAGATGTTGTCTGCCAGATACGCACAGAGCCGCTCGAGAACGTCGCGCTTGGTGATAGCTCCGCGACCTCTACGCGTCGCGCGCAATAGGATATCGCGCGCGACAATCGTCTGATAGAGGCTGCGGATGTAGTCGCGGCACGGTTCGCGTCTCGGCTCGTCATGAGCCAGAAACGGCATGCCGCCATAGGTTATGTACTGCTCGAGCACGGTGTTTGAATTAAGGCGATCGCCCGTCTTGGAAACGAGCTCGGCCCTCTCGCCAAGCCCTTCGGCGACGACCGCATCAATCGAGCGAAAATCAAGATACTCGCCAAACGTGAGCGGCTGCATCTTGACCTCGATATACCGGCCCGAGATAAGCGTTGCAAGCTCGCTCGATAGCAAAAAGGCATTGGAGCCCGTGACATAGATATCGCACGGCAAATCAATTCGAAGCGAGTTAACCGCCTTTTCCCAGCCCTCGACATTCTGGAGCTCGTCAAAGAATAGATAGGGGCGATCGACACCGTCAACGCGCTCCCGAACCATGCGATAAAACGTCAGGTAATCTGTAATCCCCGCATACTCTAGAGATTCCATCTTAAAGGTCAGCAAACGCTCGGCCGGCACCCCCTGTTGCGCCAGGTGCTCCCTCATCATGTCCAATAACGTGGATTTGCCGCAACGGCGTATACCCGTCACGATTTTGATGAGGTCGGTATCCTGAAAAGCAATGAGTCGATCGAGATAGCGGCTTCGGCGAACGATGTTCATAGAGTCTCCCTAGCGCCCATCCAGACATGAAAACTTATAAACTTGCATTATTTGCAAGTTTATAAGATGCCACCTTAGAAACTTGCAGATTTTGCAAGTTTCTAAGAAATGGGCGTGGATGTGACAAAGGGATCGTCCCCTTGTCACATCTGGAGGGCGACGGGGATTTGGATGCAGCAGAAGTCCTCTTGGTGGGACTCGTCGTAGCTCGTGGTATCGAGGTAGCAGAAGTCAAAGGCGTTGCCGATGGGTTGAAGCGCGTGCTTGTCCATGCAGGCCACGATGGCACGGATACCCTCGGGCTCATACGGCATGCCCCAGCGGCTCATGCACAGATACGTGCCCTCGGGCAGCACCTCGACGCCAATCTCTGCCAGCTCGGCAGGATCGCTCGGCAGCATTTCCTCGGCACCGCGCGGCAGCACGGCAAAAGAGCCGGCACCGGCGATGGGGTCATCGGAATGCAACGCCTCTCGACGCAGCATGGCACCCCAACCGCGCATGGGGCGTGTGCCCGTCAGTGCACGCATGCGCAGAATTGCCCGCATGAGCGTGGGGTGCAGCATCGCGCGACCGCGCTCGATATCGGCCGGGAACTCCTCAAAGACCACGTAGCGGGGCTCAAATTGCTTGAGCTCCGGCCTGCCCTCGCGCTCGCGCCAGTAAACCGCCTCGTCGTAAAAGCTCAGACGCTCCTGTACGCTCGCGCGTTCGGCTTTGAGCCCGGCAATCTGCTCGTCGAGCGCCTGTACCCGCAAGCGCAGGTGCTCGGTCATCTCGCCAATGTCGAACGTCGAGGTCAGACGGTCGATCTCGTCGAGCTCAAGCCCCAGGTCGCGCAACATGCAGATCAGACGCATAAGCGGGATCTGCGTGGGCGAATAGAAACGGTAGCCCTTCTCGTTAACCACGGCGGGCTTAAACAGACCGATCTTGTCGTAGTAGATGAGCGTTTGACGCGAAACGTTAAACAGGCTCGCCATCTCGCTAATCGCATACATGCCCGTCTGCATGGGTCCTCCCGACACACCAAAGCCCGCCGCCCACAGGGGCAGCGGGCTCAAACACTACTCGTATCCTACCCTAAAAGCGCCTATGACCAGCGCTTATAGTTTGAACATGACACGCCGACGGCCTCGAGCGCCTTGGCGGCGATGTGGTGCACCGCGTCATCGAGCGTGGCGGGGCCGTTGTAAAACGTGAGCACGGGCGGCATGAGCATGACACCCGGCACGCGCGCCAGGCGCGCCATGTTGTCGACGTGAATGGCGCTGAAGGGCGTCTCGCGCACCATGAGCACCAGGCGGCGCTGCTCCTTCATCTGCACGTCGGCCGCGCGCAGCAACAGGTTTTCGCTGTAGCCGCTCGCGATGCCGGCGAGCGTCTTCATGGAGCAGGGCGCCACGATCATGCCGTCGACCGGATAGGTACCGCTTGCGATGGCGGCGCCGATGTTCTTGTTGTCGTAGACCACATCGGCGTGCGCGGCAAACTCGTCGAGCGTCATGCCGAGCTCCTGCTCGATGGTGATCTCTCCCCCGCGCGTGACGACAAGCGCCGACTCGGCACCGGCCTGGCGCAGGCATTTGAGGCACTCAAGGCCCAGTGCGGCGCCGCTGGCGCCAGACACGCCAACGACAACGCGACGGGGACGGACAGAAGACTCAGGCATAACAACTCCTTAAAATCCATAGCTATCGGTCTGATTGACATCGCTTAACAGGCTCCGTCAGCGAGACGGTCCCAAGTGCCCCAGGTCGCCGCGAAAGAGGAGCGACGCGTACTTCTGTACGCGAGCGACGGCTTGAGCGGCGAGATGGGGCGCTTGGGGCCGGCGCAGCGTCGACCGGTGCGGCGTTTGTTAAAACGCCGCAATCTCCTTGGCCCACTTATCTGTATCGATCTCCATGAACTGCGAGCGGATGAAGTTCTTCTTGAGGTTGAACGGGACCGTGCAGTCGAAGATGGCCTTGCAGGCGATGCCATGCTCGCGGATCGAAGGGTCGAACGCGGGGTCGTTGGACGGATCGAGCACGTGGCAGTGGCAACCGGGGATGGTGATGAGGTCCACGTCGGCCTGGAAGCGCGTGGTCATGGCCCACATCACGTCGCTCATATCGAAGATATCGACATCCTCGTCAACAAGGATGACGTGCTTGAGCTCGGAGAATGCCGAGAAGGCGAGCATGGCGGCGTTGCGCTGACGGCCCTCGTCATTTTTGCTCGACTTCTTGAACTGCATGATGGCAACGAACTTGCCGCCGCCGCAGGGGGCAGCGTGGACGTTGAGCAGGCGGCCCGGGATGGCGGTCTCGACCATCTTGTAGATGGATGCCTCGGTGGGGATGCCGGCCATGGACACGTGCTCGTGCGAGGGACCGATGCAGCTCTCCATGATGGGATTGACGCGCGTGGTGACGGCGGTGATCTTGATCACCGGGCAGACCTTGGCGCCACCGGTGTAGCCGGGGAACTCGGGCATGGCGTAGCCGTGGCCGTTGACGTCCTCGTTGATGGTCTCGTCGTGCATGAGGTAGCCCTCGAGCACATACTCGGCATTGGCGATGCACTTCTGCGGAACGGTGACGCAGTCGGCAAGCTCGACGGCGTGGCCGCGCAGGGCGCCGGCGATCTGCAGCTCGTTAAAGCCGAGCGGCGTGGTGGGCGCCTCGAAGCCACAGCACATGTACACGGCGGGGTCCAGGCCGATGGAGATGGAGATGGGCATGTCCTCGCCGCGCTGGCAGTACTCGTCAAAGAACGCGCCCAGGTGACGGCTACCCGGAGTGATCCACATGGCGAGCTTGTCCTTGTCGACGCAGGAGAAGCGGTGGATGGTCACGTCGGACTGGGAGCCGTCGGGGCTCGTGCCGTAGGCGAGGCCCATGGTGATGTAGGGGCCGCCGTCGACGGGCGTGTTGGTGGGAGCGGGGACGATCTTGCGCAGGTCAAAGCCCTCGTCGGTCGCCTTGCACACGACCTCCTGGCAGTCGACATGCTTGCCCTCGGCGATCTGCTCGGGCGCGATCAGGTTCTCGAAGCGCTTGCCGATTTCGAGGCCCAGGTGCTCCTCGTCCAGGTCGAGCAGGGCGGCAACGCGCTTGCGGCTGGCAAGCATGCCGATGCAGACCTTGGCGTCGTCAAAGCCCTTGACGTTGTTGAAGACCATCGCCGGACCCTCTTTGGTCGGACGCATAACGGTGCCGCCGGCACCGACGTGGCGATAGACGCCCGAGACCTCGGCATCGGGATCGACCTGGGTGTCGGTCTCGAGCAGCTGGCCCGGCATCTTGCGCAAAAAGTCGAGTGCGGAGCGCAGGTCGTGGATCTGGGAAGCATCGGTAGTGGACATAGCATGCTCCTTTCGGGAGAGCGCCCGGCGGCGAGGATGCCGCCGGGCTGGGTAACGTAGTGGGGCCGCGGCGCTCATAGATGGGACGCTCGGCCACTCGCAGTTCGAGCACTCGGCTGCTTACAGCCCAAGCGCTCGACCGCTTACATCAGGCCAAAGAGGTGGAACCAGGCGGCCTCGACCAGCACGACGATAAAGACGACCACAGTGAGGGGAATGCCCATGCGCATAGCCTCTTTGGAGGTGTAGCCGCCGGCGTCCTTGCCTTCGCCGATAAGGATCGGCAGGTTATGGAACGGCAGGATGTAGTGGATGTTGATGGACGTGAAGACGATGAGCGCCACGGCGAGCGGGCTCACGCTGGAGCCGGCCGCGAAGCTGATGAACGCCGGCACGCACACGCCGAGCACGGCCATGACCGAGCCCATGAACATATGGATAACCATGGAGAGCGCGGCGACAAGCAGGGCGAACAGGAAGATGTTCTCGGGCACGGAGCTGGGGAGCACGACATCGGCGATCCAGGCGTTCATACCGGTGGCACCGCCCACGGAACCCACGGCCATGGCGGCCGTCAGGAACATGAGGGACTTGATGTCGACGGCGTTCCAGCTGGCAGGAGTGAGAACCTCGCCGATGATGGGCATGGCGAGGCAGACGCCGATGGCCAGGGTGACCCAGCCGATGTAATCGCCCGAGACGGTGAGCCACAGCGCGATGGCGATGACAAGCCACACGATGGTGCGAATCTCCTTGACGGAGAGCTTGCCGAGCGCGGCCTGCTTGGCCACGATCTGCTCGCGATCGTAGACGAGCTCCTTGCTGGGCTTAAAGAGGAAGAGGCCCAGGAACAGGGTGCACAGCAGCGCGACCAGCATAGGCACGCTCATGTACAGGAACCAGTCGACAAAGGACGGGCTCATGCCGCCGGCCTCGGCGCTGTACTGCGCAACGAGCGGGTTGAGCGTGGAGTCGCCTGTCAGGAAGAACATGGAGCCCGGCGCGGCTGCGGCAAACACGAGGAAGCCGAGCTTGCCGCGGTCGTCGTCACCGTAGCCGGCGGACTCGGCGATGACCGAGACGACGGCGAGGATGAGGAAGGCGCGGGGGAACGGATGCGGGATCAGCAGCGACAGCACAAAGGTGAGCGCGAAGATCGAGATGATGAGCGACTTGGCATCGCGCACGAACTTGAGCATAAACGCATAGGCGATGCGCTCGCCCAGGCCCGACTCCTTGACCGCGCTGGCGATGAGGTAGGCGCCGATGACGAGCCACATGGTGGCTTTGGTCCACGAGCTAAACGTGGAGGCGACCGTCGCCGAGATGCTCGCGGCGCCCGTGTCGTCCACGCACACCTTGAACAGAACGAGCAGCGCGCAATAGAGCAGGCCCACAAAGCCCGGCTGTGCCACGCCACACGCCCAGAACACCACCGTGGCGAGCGTCAACGCCAGACAGGTCTGACCGCCGACCGTAAGCTCGACCGTCGAGCTCAGCTCCGCCAAAGGAAGAAACTTCACTAGCAAAAAGACAACGATACCCAGCACAAAGCCAATTTCGCGCTTGGTGATCTTAAACGCCTTCTTTTCCGCTTCCATCTCCCCACCTTTCTTGTTGGGGGCGCTCCGGATTCGCAGCCACGTTGCCACTTAAAAAGGGGCGCCCGTTATCGGACACCCCTTACGTTGCGCTGTGTTGCGGCAATACAGTCAAGCGGGATTTTTGGATGAGAAGCGATCCTCTGGGCAAAAACCGTCACAACATTCGACGCTTTTCCTCGTTTTCGAGATTTTCATCGAATGTTGTGACGGTTTGGATATGGCAAAGGGACTGTACCTTTGTTACATAGCGAGGGCCGTACGGATGGATGGGTCGCTGAGTGCCTCGCGGAGCCAGGGGGCCAGCTGCTCGGGGTGACCCTGCAGGTAGCCTTTGAGCTCGGACGGGGCCACGCGACGCACCTCCGAGATCTCCTCTTGGTTGATATGCAGCTCACCCGGCTCAACATGAGCTGCGTAGACCTCGCACCACTCGCACTCGCAGCGGCCGTCGCCGTGGTCCTCGCGGTACACCACGTGTCCGAGGTGCTTGAGCTGATCGGGCTCGCGCGTGATGCCAAGTTCTTCGTTGATGCGACGCGCCGTGGCGGCCGCGACGCCTTCTCCGGGGAGCGGATGGCCGGCGCAACCGTCGGCAAGCACCCCACCCCAAAGGCGCTTGAGCTTGCTGCGACGACAGAGCAGCAGGCGCGCGTCTTCGCCCTGGCCCTCGACCAGCAGCGTCAGAAATGCCTGATGCAGGATGCCCTCGCCGGTATGGGCCTCGATGCGGTCAACGGATCCGAGCGTCTCGCCGGTCGCGGCATCGACCGCCACGACCTCGGCACCTGCGCCGCCCTCATCCCAGCCGGCGCGCAGGATGCGCGTGGCGACCTCCTCGAGCGCGGCGATGAGTTCCTTGGTGGTGTCGAGCACGCGCTGCAGGTCGTCCTTGCTCGCCCGCTCGACATGAAAACCTGTGCTCGCCGTAACGGGCACGCCAAAGCGTGTGGCCAGCGCCGCCGCGATATCGTGCGCCGGGATTTCGTCTCGATGGCACGGAACGGCCAGGATGCTCACCGTCGCCGTACGGCCGGGCTCGGGGCGCGGAATGGCCTGCGCCGTGGCGCCCAGGTGCGCGTACTCCGGCGAGCAAGCGTACACCGCCATGCCCCGCGGCGTCACCGTCAGCTGGGCCTCGAGCGCAAACTTGCCCTCGCCCACCGCAACCTTTGTCGTGTGCATACCCATGGGATCTCCTGTCGCCCGCGATGTACCTGAGACCATTTTCGCCTGTATTGCGACTATACAGGCAAGCGCAGCCTGCGACAAAGGGGGCAGGCACCTGACTCGTTCTGTTAGAGTTGCAGGGATTGAATCCCGCTTATTCATGCGACATTGGAGTGACAACCTTGACCGCCGCAACCACGCCTAAAAGTAAGTCAACCGCCGCCGCGCTCTCCCCCGCGCGCACCAGGCTCTGCCTGGCGCTGCTCGTGCTGCTGGGATTCTCGCTCGGCTGCTCCGAGTTCGTGGTCATCGGCATCGAAAGTGACTTGGCGACGGAACTCGGCATATCGCTTGCCGCTGCGGGCCAGCTCATCAGCGTTTTTGCACTGGTCTACGCCATCGCGACGCCGGTGCTTGCGCTCAGCACGGGGCGCTTCCGTCGTTACCAGCTGCTCGTGTGCTACAGCATTATCTTTGTGCTCGGCAATCTGGTCATGGCGTTGGCGCCCAACTTCCAGGTACTGTTTATCTCGCGCATTGTCCTGGGATCCGTCTCGGGCGCACTGCTCGCCGTGGGCGTGACGTACATCCCCGAGCTGCTGTCCCCGCAGCAAACTTCGCTTGCCATCTCGGTCGTGTACGGCGCGTTTTCCGTGGCGATGGTCTTTGTGACCTCGATTGGCAAGTTTGTGGCCGACACGCTCGACTGGCACGTGGCCATGTACGGTACGCTGACCTTTGCCGTTTTGATCTGCGGAGCGCTCGTGGCGTTTATGCCGCGCGCCGGACAGACCGACGAACCCGCTACCTTCCGCGAGCAGGCGGGTCTGCTACGCGAACCGAGCATCATCACCGGCATGCTCATCTTTTTGTTTGGCGTGGGATCGGTCTATGTGTTCTACGGCTACGTGACGCCTTATCTTGAGCAGGTGCTGGGCATGGGCACTGTTCAGGCGAGCACCACGCTTATGGCCTACGGCGTGTTCTGCCTGATCTCGAACATCCTGGGCGGATGGATCGACGCACGTTTTGGCATGAAGGCACTGCTTGTGACGTTTGTGCTGCAGGCTGCGGCGTTGCTCGGGCTGCACCATGCCGCTCGCGCTGGTCTTTGTCTTTAGCTTGGCGCTGCTCATGTACCTGTTCTCAGTCTCGTGCATCACACACTTTATGGACGTGGCACGCAGCCGCCATCCCAAATCGATGGTACTCGCGAGCTCGGTAGAACCCATGGCGTTTAACGTCGGCATTTCGTTTGGCACCGCAGTGGGCGGCGCCGTGGTGAGCAGCGTTGGCATTGCCTACGTTGGCGCGGTTGGTGTCGCGTTCTCGCTTGTGGCCTGGGCGCTTACGCTGGTGACGATTAAGCTGGCTCGCTGGGAGCGCAAGCGGGCGAGGGCGTAAGCGCAGATGCGATACTCGAGCTCGATGATGGCGATCGAAAGGAAACCGCATATGCAACGTGTACTGTTTATCTGCCATGGGAACATCTGCCGCTCGACGATGGCTGAGTCAGTGCTTACCGAGCTCGTGCGCCGCGCTGGGCGCGAGGGCGAGTTTGCCATTGATTCCGCTGCGACGTCGACCGAGGAGATTGGCAACCCGCCGCATCATGGCACTGTTGCCAAGCTGCGCGAGGTCGGGATTCCCGTCGTTGCCCACCGCGCGCGCCAGGTGCGTCGCGCGGAGTATGGCGACTGGGATCACATTGTCTATATGGATGCTGAGAACGCGCGCGGCCTGCGTCGCATCTTTGGCGACGACCCCGACGACAAGATTACGCGCTTGCTCGATTGGACCGAGCGCCCCGGCGACGTGGCCGATCCCTGGTACACCGGCAACTTCGATGCCACCTACCGCGACGTGCTCGACGGTTGCACTGCTATGCTCGAGCAGCTGTAATCGATGAAATGCAGAGTTTTTAGAGCCACAAATCGGATGAAATGCAGAAATTTGACCTTACTCGCGCACAGAACAACGACGACAACGCCTAAGCGTAGGCATAAGCGAAGTCGGAATTCCCATATACAAATCGAGCGTGGTTTTTCTCCCGCATATAAATCGAGCGTGGATTTTCTCCCACTTTG
>URZJ01000014.1 GCA_900552395.1 uncultured Collinsella sp.
CTTCTCAGCCTCGCGCGCGGCCTCGGCGGCCGCCTCGCGCGCCTTCTCGGCAACAAACGCCGCGGCCGAGGTATCGAGCTGCACCGTCGCGTGCGTGCGGGCGGGTGCGGCGACCTCGCCGGCGTGCATTACGATGACGCCGCAGGTGCTCGTCTTAACAAACTCGACCATCTTGGGGTCGGTGAAGCCGGTCACGTCGTTGACGATCGAGGCACCGCAGCGCACCGCCGCCTTGGCAACCGCCACATGACGCGTATCGATCGAGACGATAGCGCCCTCTTTGGCGAGCGCGCGCACGACGGGCAGCACGCGACGCGCCTCCTCGTCGGGGTTGACCGGGGTAAAGCCGGGGCGCGTGGACTCGCCGCCCACGTCGATGATGTCGGCGCCGGCATCGAGCATCGCCAGGCCGTACTCGATGGCGGCATCCGGGTCGAAGTGCTCCCCGCCGTCGCTAAACGAATCGGGCGTCACATTGAGGACGCCCATGATGCGCGGACGATCAAAGCTGAGCTCGTACTTTCCGCACCGCCATGTCTTGCTGTCGTTCGCCATGAACATCCTCCTAAAATGCCCACGCCGCCGCGCTCGGGCGCTGACGGCGGGGTCGCTTTGCAATCAGTCTTTCTATTGTATCCGCGCGCGCGGGCTAGAACGCAAACGCGGCCGCGATGTCGCAAGAAATCAGCAGGTCGGCATTTGCATCCTGATCGGTGGGCGCCAAATTGCAAATGGCCAGCGTATCGCCAGTAAAGTAACGCGTGAGGCCCGCCGCCGGATACACTACGAGCGAGGTTCCGCCCACGACGAGGGCGTCGGCTGCGGCGATGGCAGCAACGGCGCCGGTAAGCACGTGCTCGTCGAGCGGCTCTTCGTAGAGCACCACATCGGGCTTGATGCGACCGCCGCACGTAGGGCACACGGGCATGCCCGCGGCATCCTCGTGCTCGCGCGCGCAAATCCATTCGGCACTGTAGACCGCGCCGCACGTCTGGCAGATATTGCGGTGGACCGAGCCATGCAGCTCAAACACGCGCCGTGAACCAGCCGCCTGATGCAAGCCATCGATGTTTTGCGTCACCACGGCGTCGAGCTTGCCGGCGCGCTCCAGCTCGGCCAGCTTGGTGTGACAGCGATTGGGCTTAGCGTTAAGCGCGATCATCTTGGTGCGGTAAAAGTCGAAGAACTCCGCCGGATGTGTCTCGTAAAAGCTGTGCGAGAGCATAGTCTCGGGCGGATAGGAAAACCGTTGGTGATACAGACCGTCCACGCTGCGGAAATCGGGAATGCCGCTTGCCGTGGAGACGCCCGCACCGCCAAAGAAGACCACGTGACTATGGGTTTCGAACAGCTCCGCCAGCGCGGCAGAGGCCTGTTTGGGATCCGATATTGCCTGCGTCATATATGTCCTCCGTCCGTGTCTCCGGGACGGCGGCGTTCGCACTATCACTCGCGGACTCCGCCCCGCTCTAGTTGCGTTAATCTTAAGCCTGCCAACCCCGTCGAAAGGACACCATGCCTCAGACTTACACCTTTGCCTCGTGGAACGTTAACGGTCTGCGCGCCGTGCTCAAAAAGGACCCGAGCTTTACCCAGATCGCACAGGAACTCGATGTCGATATCCTAGCGCTGCAGGAAACCAAGCTGCAGGAGGGCCAGGTCGATATCGACCTGCCCGGCTATCACCAAACCTGGAGCTACGCCGAGCGCAAGGGCTACTCGGGCACCGCGGTCTTTAGCCGCCAGAAACCGCTGCGCGTGCTGCGCGCCGATGCACTGCTGCCCTACGCCGGCGAGGGTGGGGCCGCCGAGCTCGTCGCCCAAGCCGCAACCGAGGGCCGCGTCTGCGCGCTCGAGTTCGACAAGTTTTGGTTTGTGGACGTCTATACGCCCAACGCCCAAAATGAGCTCGCGCGCATCGACGTGCGCATGGCTTGGGACGATGCCTACCGCGGCTTTTTGAGCGCGCTTGAGCGCGAAACCGGCAAGCCCGTCGTAACCTGCGGCGACTTTAACGTGGCACACGAGGAGATCGACCTTAAGAACCCCAAGTCCAACCGCGGCAACGCAGGCTTTTCGGACGAGGAGCGTGGCAAGTTTACCGAGCTGCTCAACGCCGGTTTTACCGACACTTGGCGCGCAGCCAATCCGGACGTCGAGGGCGTCTACAGCTGGTGGAGCTACCGCTTTAATGCCCGCAAGAACAACGCAGGCTGGCGCATCGACTACTTCCTGGTGAGCGACGCAATCGCCGGCAACGTACGCGACACCGGCATCCGCGGCGACATCTTCGGCAGCGACCACTGCCCCGTCACGCTCGCCCTGGAGCTCTAGCCCAACTGATCTCCCAAAGGCGGAGAAAGGCGGGTCGTTTTCGTCTTGCGAGCGTGTTCGCGCAACCCGCCCGCCACGAAACCTGCCCATCTACTACGTTTAGGCCGCCATCCTCAACCACAGCGAACAACGCAAAAAGAAAACCGCAGGTAGAAAGCCTGCGGTTTTTCATAAAACGCGGTTGTGCTTGGGGGTGTCGGGCTAAACGTAGTAGATGGGCCAGTTTCGTGGCGAGCGCCGTCAACTGATTCCCTGGGGACGTCTGGGGACGGAAGAAAACGGATCAATTGACCCTCTGAGGGCTATGATGCCCGTCATATCAACCGGCCATTTCAAAACTACGCCGGTTTACGGGGCTAAATCGCGAATCCCCAACCATACGCAATTCCAAAATAGTAAAACTGCAGGTAAACGGCTTGCTCTATTTCGAAAAAAGCCGGTATGGTCTGCCTGTGCCAATCTAGCCCCGTAAACCGGCATAGTTTTGAAATGGCACTTCGGCAGTATTGATTCCCGCCCCGGCGCAACCAGCCCTACAGCCCGTATTTCACGACGACGCGGTTGATGCGGCGACACCAGGGCTTGTACAGAGCGGCCAAGAACAAGCAGGTCGCGAGGCCATGCGTGATGTCGAACGGCACCGCCGTAGCAAGACGCGCTATGGCGCCCGCCCACGTGAGCGGTTGAACAAAACCGATGATGTCATACGCGTTGATCACAACGCCGTAGAGCAAGCCCGAGGCAAAGCCGTACGCCATCAGCGCCGGCATGCGCACGGTTCCATCCGCACGGTCGAACGCGCCCGCATGCGCCAGCGCGCCGCCAACATAGCCAACCAGACCCCAGGCATACATCTGCCACGGCGTCCACATGCCCTGTCCAAAAAAGAAATTGCTGGTCAGCGCCGCCAGCGCGCCAACCATAAAACCATTGCGGCGACCAAGCGTCACCCCCGCGATAATGGCGATGGCGCTCACCGGTTTAAAGTCGGGAATGGGGCCAAACAAGATGCGCCCCGCCGCGGCCAACGCCGCCAACACCAGCGTGGGCATAATCTGGCGCAGGCCCGGACGTGATGTCTCATAGCCCGCAAAGAACAGTGCGAGCACGAGCGCCACTACAACCAGCATGGCAAGCGCCGCCTGCTCAATGCCCACCAGCAACGCCGCAGCCATCACTGCCGGCACCGCCAGGAGCAGCGGAATCTCCATTTTTGCGAGCAGGCGCGCGACGCGATAATCCGTCATCCCATCACGCCCTATAAAACACATTGTCGGCAAAGAAGCCGGCCGGCGGCTCTATGCAGGCGATCTCGCCGTCGAACATCATGGCGACGTCATCGGACACCTGCTCGGCGAAATCTAGATCGTGCGTGGCCATGATGACGGTACCGCCGGCATTCGCATGGCCACGCAGGGCGCGGGCGATGATGCGGCGGCTCTCCAGGTCCAAGCCCTTCGTGGGCTCGTCAAGCAGCAGCAGCTCCGGACCAATCAACAGCAGCTTTCCCAACGCAAGCAGCTGACGCTGACCGCCCGAAAGATCGTGCGGGTGACGCGCCTCCAAGCCCGCCAGGCCCAGGCGCGCTGTCTGCTCCTGTGCTGCAGCCTCGTCATATCCGCAGGTCGAGGCCCATTCCATCAGCTCATCGCGAACCGTCTCGGCGACCAGCAGGGCCTTGGGGTTCTGCGGCAGCAGCGCCGCCGAAGCCGCTCCACGCACCATGCGGCCGCGCTGCAGCTTGGCGGTCTTGGCCAGCACCGAGAGCGTCGTCGACTTGCCGCAGCCGTTTCCGCCCACGACCGCATGCACCGCGCCGGCCGAAAACGCCACGTCGAGCCCGCGCAGCACCCAGCCGCCCGCGCGATCGTAGCGAAACCAGCTCCCTGCCAGGGTGGTAGCCGACCCGCCGTGCATTTTTTGGAGTATTCTGCTCCCATCCGTGCGCGGGAAGGCTTCCGAGCCGTTCTCGAGCGACGTTTGCGCCACAAATTCGGACGATTTGTCCAATTCCGAACTTTTTTTCGCGCTCGATACGTCCCCGGGCGGCTCCAGAGAGCCCAAATTGTCCTCACGCCCGCTGAATACTCCGTTTTTTGCACATCGGACGGCACCCCACCCCAACATGTCGTCGGAAAACAACGATTCTCGGCGTCCCAAAGAAGCCATATCCGCCACCTCGCGCACGCGACCGTCCTCAATCCGGTACGCACACGTCGCATACTCGAGCATTGGGCGCGGTTGATGCGTAGCCACAACAACCGTGCAGCCCAACTCACGGTTCACACGAAACAGCGCGTGCAGAAAATTCTTCTCGGCAACGGGATCGAGCTGAGACGTGGGCTCGTCGAGTAGCAGCACACGCGGACGCAGCGCCAGGACGGCGGCAAGCGACAGCAGCTGCTTGCCGCCGCCCGAAAGCGTATCGGTATCGCGATGAAGCCAGTCCTCCAGACCAAAGAAATAGCTGGTCTCGGCCACGCGACGGCGCATCTCGTCGCGCGACATACCTAAGTTTTCCAGGCCAAACGCCATCTCGTGCCACACGGTCTCGCATACAATCTGGTTCTCGGGATCCTGGAACACGTAGCCCACGCGCACCGCAGACGCGCGCGCGTCCATGTCGGCAACGTTCTCGCCCAGCACGCGCGTATCGCCAGTGCGCTCGCCCGCCGGAGCGATCTCGGGCTTGAGCAGCGACAGCAGCGTCGACTTACCCGATCCGGTACCGCCAACAAGCAGCGCAAATGCACCTTGGGGAACAACCCAGTCGAGCCCCTCGAGCACTGGCGCCTCGGCCCCGGGGTAGGCAAAGCGCAGGCCCCGCACTTCAATCGCCGGCTCATCCGAGCCGCGCACCACGCCCATCATCATGCTCCCGTCCAACCGAGTCATCAGCCAAACCTCTTCTCGTCAATCGCGTGCAGCACGCAGGGCAGCACCATCCAGGCAGCGTACACGACATAGCCCAGCCACGGCGCCGGCACCGAGAGCTGCGGATAAAACGAATACTGCGTCGTCGCGGTCCACGCCACCGCCACCGCGGCGACACCAAACACTGCAAGTCCGACCAGCGCGGCAACGTCGCTGCGCCCCAGCCGATACCGCGCGTACGTCGTGCGACGCGTCGCGGCGCCCCACCCACGGGAGCGCATGGCGTCCGCGCGCTCAAGCGAATCTTCCATGCCCCAACCCATCAGCACGCTCGACGCCCGCAGGCGCGATCGCACGGGATCGGTAGGCGTCCTGCACCGCCAGCACCGTGCGGCCGCGGCGCAAAAACTGCGGGATAAGCCGCATGCACATCGAGATCATGAGCGCGAGCACCGGCGCGGCGTTACCCAAAAGCGCAAGCACCTTGTCATATTCGAGCATCGACGCCGCGGCCTCAAACCACAGCACGCTCGCCACAAACAGCCCGCCCATACACAGGCCGTATACCATGCTTTCCAGATACACCGCGCGCACGCCGATGCGAAACAGCTCCGTCGAGCCCGAGGCGCTAAACAACGGATTGAGCACCGCAATGATCAAGATCACCGGCAGCTGCCAGCGAAGTGCGCCCAGCGTGCGGGCAGCCCCACGCGTCGCAAATCCATACGCCAGCCCGCCCGCAAGCGACAGCGCAATCAACACCGGTTGCATCGAGAACATGGTAAGCCCCAGCGTCAGCACCATATAGAGCGCCGGCACCGCCGGGTGCGACATCGAGAATGCCGCGATGGGCTCACTGGACGATTCCTCTCGCGTGATGTCCACAGGCACCCCCATCCCCTCGCTCAAACGCCAACGCCGCAGCGCCGCCGGCTCCATACACAACCAGCGCAAACGCCACGGCGGCGACACCGACATCGGCCGCCATGCACCAATCGTTACGCGCTCGTCATATGCCTGCGGTATCATATTGCGCCGTGTATCGTTTCCAAACACACGTCTCTAATAACGTAACAGGAGATCACATGGACGCAACCGCAATTATCCTCGCCGCCGGCGAGGGCACCCGCATGAAGTCGAACCACTGCAAGGTTTCGCACAAGATCCTGGGCAAGCCCATGGTTCAGTGGATCGTCGACGCCACCATCAAGGCCGGCTGCAGCCGCGTCGTGGTCGTCATCGGCAGCCACGCCGACGAGATGCGCGCCCTCATCGATGGCGCCTACGCCAACAGCGCCACCAAGGTCGAGTGCGTCGAGCAGACCGAGCGCCTGGGCACCGGCCATGCCGTCAAGGTCGCGCTCGAGGCCTGCGGCATCACGCAAGGCCCCGTCGTCGTGCTCAACGGCGACCTGCCGCTCATCACCGCCGACACCGTCGCCAAGTTCGCACAGACCGTCGCCACCGGCGAGCTCGCCTGCACCGTCATGACCATGACCCCGCCCGATCCTTTTGGCTACGGCCGCATCAAGCTGGGCGCCGATGGTCAGATCGAGCGCATCATCGAGCAGAAGGACTGCACGCCCGAGCAGGCCGCCGAGCTACTCGAGTGCAACGCCGGCTGCTACGCCTTCGACGGCGCGCAGCTCGCCGCCCACATTGACGAGATCGGCAACGACAACGCGCAGGCCGAGTACTACCTGCCCGACATGCTCGAGATCCTCAAAGGCCATGGCCAGGCGGTCTCCATCTTCCACTGCGACGACTACCGCGATGGCCTGGGCGTCAACAGCCGCATCCAGCTCGCGCAGCTCACTGCCATCGCTCGCGACCGCATCAACGAGCACTGGATGGCCGAGGGCGTCACCTTCATCGACCCCACGCAGGCCTGGATCGGCCCCGACGCCGTCATCGGCCGCGACACCGTCGTGTGGCCGCAGACGCACCTGATCGGCCACGTCACCGTGGGCGAGGAGTGCCAGCTCGGCCCCAACAGCCGCCTCACCGACACCACCGTCGGCAGCGGCTGCACCATCGATGAGACCATCGCCATCGAGGCCGTCATCGAGAACGGCGTCGACTGCGGCCCGCGCGCCTACCTGCGCCCGGGCACTCACATGCTCGACGGCTCCAAAGCCGGCACGCACGTGGAGATCAAGAAGTCCACGATCGGCGAGGGCTCCAAGGTGCCGCATCTGTCCTACATCGGAGACACCACCATGGGCTCCGGCGTCAACGTGGGCGCGGGCTCCATCACCTGCAACTACGACGGCGTGCACAAGCACAAGACCGTCATCGGCAAGGACGCCTTCATCGGCTCCGACACCATGATGGTCGCGCCCGCCCAGATCGGCGACGGCGCACTCGTGGCTGCAGGCTCCGTCATCACCGAGCCGGTCCCGGCAGACGCACTCGGCCTGGGCCGCGCCCGTCAGGTAAACATTGAGGGCTGGGCCGCCGATTACCGCCGCCGCCTGCACGAGGACGACGAGGTATAACGTTTTACCAAGCATCTAAGGAGCTGTTCCCATGGGGACGGCTCCTTTTTCTATGCTGACCTGCGCGACCGGATGAGTGGTCGGTTCGTGTCCGTTGACGGTAAAGACGTTATCAAGACTCGATAAACCCCGTCGCGCGGTTACAATGCAACAAGGCATCTATATGGCATTCGATATAAAGGAGAAGGGTAATGCCGATTAATGATCCCGAGAAGTCGGAGAATATGCGCAAGTCCATCCGCGTGTATTCCGGTTCCTCCAACCGTCCCCTCGCTCAGAAGATCGCTGAGTACCTTGGGGTCGAGCTTTCGGGCCTTACGCTAAAGCAGTTCGCCAACGGTGAGATTTACGCCCGCTACGACGAGACCGTCCGCGGCGCCGACGTCTTCCTGATTCAGTCCGTGGCCGGCGGCAACGTCAACGACATGCTCATGGAGCTGCTCATCGCCACCGACGCTGCCAAGCGCGCATCCGCCCGCTCCATCACCGCCGTCATCACCCACTACGGTTATGCCCGCCAGGACCGCAAGGCCGGCCCGCGCGAGCCCATCACCGCCCGCCTCGTCGCCAACCTGCTCGAGCGCGCCGGCGTCAACCGCATCATCACCCTCGACCTGCACCAGGGCCAGATCCAGGGCTTCTTCGATATCCCGGTTAACCACCTGTCCGCACTGCCGCTGTTTGGCCAGTACTACAACGACATGCACTTCGACACCGACAACCTGGTTGTCGTCTCCCCCGACGTGGGTCGTGCCAAAGCCGCCAAGAAGCTGTCCGACATGCTCGGCTGCAGCCTCGCCATCGCCCACAAGGGCCGTCCGCGCCACAACGCCGCCGAGGTCATGGGCATCATCGGTGATATCAAGGGCAAGACCTGCATCATCAATGACGACATGATCGACACCGCTGGCACCCTGTGCGCCAACGTCAAGGAGCTCAAGGCTATGGGCGCCGGCGACATCTACGTCTGCGCCACCCACGGCATCTTCTCCGGTCCGGCCATCGAGCGCCTGAACGATGCCCCCATCGTCGAGTGCGTCGTCACCGACGCCATCCCCGTCGAGGTCGGCGGCAAGATCAAGACTATCTCGGTCGCCGAGGAGTTCGCTCAGGCCATCTCCGCCGTTTACCACGAGGAGCCCGTCTCCACGCTCGTCGGCGGCGACTTCGCACTGTAATCCAACGCGCATCGCATCATCTTTGATGCTTTTAAAGGGTCGGAAGCTCGCTTCCGACCCTTTTTCTATCCCTCGCCAACCTTCCCTGGACAATTAGTTCAGATACGTATTTTTTTAAAGCCCCAAAGGGCCGTTCGGAGCGTTCTGAGCTCCCCGGCGGATGCCATGCCGCCCAATGCTCATCGTTTTCGAGTACAACCGCCGCATATTTACCCTCAAATCGCCCTCGAAGCCCCTTAGAAACACCTCGAACGCCCGCCGCCTTATACGTATCTGAACTAACTGTCCAGTAGCTATCGTCAACCTTCGCGGCAGAGCTCAATTTCCTGCAATCCCCTCAACCGATTCCACCGATTTCATAACACCCAGCCGTTCATGGCGCGCAGCGCCCCGCTGAGCGAAAAGAACGGTATGGCGGTCGCATTCTGCCGCCAACTTAGTACGTTATAGCTATGACGACCGTGATTTCACATCTCTCCGCCCTCCGCGCAATTCGTCGCGCACGACGGGCGTACTCTGCCCTACCCTGGGACTCCGTTGATAGTGAACAGCAAGCACAGGCCTTGGCTAGCTGCATTCCCAATAATGACGCGATAGACTTTGGCGCACTTTCGATACTCGATGCCTGGAATGAAGATGATTCCGAACTGCTCGATCTTCTCGTTTCAAACGAAGACAACAGACGCCCCGACAAGCGACTTCTTCAGCATATTCTCTCCGCTCCGCTTCCTGAAGGTGCAATTATGCACGTCGAGGCCGACATCTACGCAACGTCTCCTGCCATGACAGCCATGCTTTGTTCCAAAAATGAATCAGTCGCCAAAACCTTGATGCTTCTCATGGAACTGCTCGGAACCTACTCCCTTCCTCCCGGGGCAACATACCCCATTGCCTATGACGACATCTGGCCCAAGGGCGATGGCTACGAAGCGATGGACGACCTCGATTGCCAGGGCGACCAGTCGGCGGCCGAACAGCAGACCGAAACCCGCTACGAACAGGCGCACTACAAATGCGAGCCTGCCACAACCATAAATGAGCTCGAGGCAGCCGCACAGTTTGCCAAAAGTAGCTCCTACGCCTCGTTTCGCACGGCAGTCAATCTCGCCCGACCCGGATCTGCATCCCCAGCTGAATCCCTAATGTTTGCCGTTCTCGGAGCGCCCATGCGCTTTGGCGGATTCGGATGTTGCAGCCTGCCCATGGGAGGCCTGCTACTCAACCATCGAATTGACTTCGACACTCTTGCGGTCAACATGTCCTCCGGCATCCCCTATGCCATCTGCGACTTATATTGCCCAGCTGCAGGAATCGACAACGAATACAACGGAATTGGGCATGAGCTTCAAAATGCTCGCATCCACGATGGCAATCGCAACAATGGCCTTAAAGCCATGGGTATCCACGTCCTGGTTATCAATCGCGACCAAATGAAAGACCTTGTTGCGCTCGAAGCCTTCGCCCAGACGATGCATCGACTTGCTGGGGTTCGGTTCCGCTATCGCATCAAGGGTTATCGCAAACGTCAGGCCGCTTGGCTCAACGCTCTGCGGGCCGGAATCGGCCTCGCGCCGGTCTAAACGGCGAATCACCCGTGCGCCGTCGAGCAGGGCTGGACAGTTAGTTCAAATACGTATAAATGGACACATTGAATTAGACTGTTTTGCAGTTATCTCTATACCATTCGCCCTATTTGAAGGCAGGGTAGACTTCAAAACAGCGTCATATGGACCAACTAAAGCTCCAAAACAACGTATCGGCATCGAATTAAGCACTTCGAGTCCTCAGAACTTATACGTATCTGAACTAACTGTCCGCCTCGGATTTTGACGGCCGTCCAAACGCCCCCAAACAACCTCAATTGCCCTCCATTTGACAGCGGCAACAGGGTCGCTCACCATAGCAGGCGACAAATCAACGAAAGGATGAACATGGCAGCTGCACAGCCGCTTAAGATTCGCATGGTTGCCGGACTTGGCAACCCGGGTGAGGAATATGCCGAGACCCGCCACAACGCCGGCTTTAAGGCGATCGATGAGCTGGCCCGTCAGGCCGGTGTCACGTACTGGAAAAACCAGGCCGGCGCCGAGGTCGCACTCATCAACATCAACGATCCCGAGGAAGAGGGTGGCAAGCGCCAGATCGTGCTGGTCAAGCCGCAGTCGTACATGAACACCTCGGGCGGACCCATCTCCAAGCTCTGCCGCGAGTACAAGATCAAGGCCGAGGAGCTGCTCGTGATTCACGACGAGCTCGACATTCCCGCCGGTGACGTGCGCGTCAAGGTGGGCGGAGGCCATGCCGGTCACAACGGCCTGCGCTCCATCATCGACAAGATGGGCAGCCGCGACTTTAGCCGTATCCGCACCGGCATCGGCAACCCTCCCGGCAAGATGGCCGTGGCAGACTATGTGCTCAAGCAGCTGCGCGCCCGCGAGGCCGAGGACTTCCAGGACACCTGCGCCCGCGCCGCAGATGCCGCCGGTCTGGCCATCGTCCACGGCGTAATCTACGCCCGCGACCACGTCAACGGCGCCGCCTCCGCCAACGGCAAGCACTAAAACCTACCGTTTAGGGACAGGTTTATTTTGGCAGGTTTTATCTGCGGAAACGCCCCGGTGGCCGCATCGCAATAAACCCCGCGCCGCCATACACGCATAACACCCCAAAGGGGGCCGGCCTCATCACAACCCGAGGCCGGCCCCCTTTGCCGTTTTGCCTGATAAAACCGACCAAAATAAACCTATCCCTATTTGGTAGGTCGAAGTGGATAAACCCTTTTCCCAACCGCCGAAGACACACGTAAACAGCATGTCCATGAGGGTATAATTTGCACCGTATGTCTGCACAACGCCTGTGCGCGTACGGTTTTACTCGGGCTACCGTCCATTTCCGTGGAGGCACGGTTCGGCGGCCCTAACAAGAGAGGGGTTCTATGTATAAGATCCTGGAGAAGACGCAGTTCTCGGAGAAGGTGTTCAAGTTCCGCATCGAGGCGCCCGCGATCGCCAAGCATGCGCACGCTGGACAGTTCCTCATGGTTCGCGCCAACGAGACGGGCGAGCGCGTCCCGTTTACCCTGGCCGGCTGGAACGGTGACGAGGGCTGGGTCGAGTTCATCTTCATGGTGATCGGCAAGACCACCGAGATGCTTTCCACCTATGAGGCCGGCGAGTCACTGCGCGACGTCGTGGGCCCGCTGGGCGTTCCCACCGAGATGGCCGAGGGCCCCTGCGCCGTCATTGGCGGCGGCGTCGGCCTGGCAATTGCCTTCCCGGTCGCCAAGCACCTGGTCGAGACCGGCCACGAGGTCCACGCTATCATGGGCGCCCGCACCAAGGACCTCCTGCTCATGGAGGACCAGTTCCGCGAGCTCCTCGACGAGGACCACATCCATATCACCACCGATGACGGCTCCTACGGCGAGCAGGGCGTTGTCACCGCTCCGCTGGAGCGCCTGCTGCAGGACAAGGCCGTGAGCCAGGTCTTCTGCGTCGGCCCCGTTCCGATGATGAAGTTCTCGACCCTCACCGCCCAGAAGTACGACACCCCCATTACCGCGTCCCTCAACCCCATCATGGTTGACGGCACCGGCATGTGCGGCTGCTGCCGCGTCGAGGTGGGCGGCGTGACCAAGTTCGCTTGCGTCGACGGCCCCGACTTCGATGCCACCCTGGTCGACTGGGATGACCTTCGTGCCCGCCAGGCCGCTTACCGTTCCGAAGAGGGCGAGTCCCTCAAGGCCTATGAGGAAAAGAGCTGCGCATGCCACTAGTTAACGGTCGTTTCGTTGCCGATATGAAGTCGCCCCGCACCCCCGATAACGAGGAGCCGGCTGCCGAGCGCGCCTGCGACTTCCGCCCCGTCGACAAGGGCTTCACCGAGGAGATGGCGCTGGCCGAGGCCGAGCGCTGCCTCAACTGCAAGAAGCCGTTCTGTGTTGAGGGCTGCCCCGTCAACATCAACATTCCCCGCTTTATCGAGCAGATCCGCGCGAAGGACTTCGGCGGCGCTCTCGATACCATCCGCGAGGACTCCATGCTTCCCGCCATCTGCGGTCGCGTCTGCCCGCAGGAGAACCAGTGCGAGGGCAAGTGCATCCGTGGCAAGAAGTCCGAGCCCGTGGCCATCGGCCAGCTCGAGCGCTTCTTGGGCGACCGCCCCGAGCTCGCCTCCACGCCCAAGATGGCCCCCAAGAACGGCAAGAAGGTCGCCGTCGTCGGCTCTGGCCCGTCCGGCATCACCTGCGCCGGCGAGCTCGCCCGCAACGGCTTTGACGTCACCGTCTTCGAGGCATTCTTCACCGGCGGCGGCGTGCTGGTCTACGGCATCCCCGAGTTCCGTCTGCCCAAGGCAGTCGTCAAGCGCGAGATCGACGGCCTGGAGGACATGGGCGTCAAGTTTGAGTACAACTCCGTCGTGGGCAACATGGCCACGGCCGAGGAGCTGTTCGAGCAGGGCTTCGACGCCATCTACGTGGCAACCGGCGCCGGCCTGCCCAAGTTCCTCAACGTCCCCGGCGAGAACCTGCCCAACGTCTTCTTCGCTAACGAGTACCTCACCCGCGTGAACCTGATGAAGGCCAACAAGTTCCCCGAGTACGACACCCCCACCAAGCACGGCAAGAACGTCGTCGTCTTTGGTGGCGGCAACGTGGCTATGGACGCCGTCCGTACCGCCAAGCGCCTGGGCGCCGAGCACGCCATCATCGCCTACCGCCGTACCGAGGACGAGATGCCCTGCCGTCGCGCCGAGCTGCACCATGCTAAGGCCGAGGGCGTCGAGGTTCTGCCGCTCGTCTCCCCGCTCGAGTTTGTCGCTGGCGAGGACGGCTCCGTGTGCGCCGTCAAGGTCCAGAAGATGGAGCTCGGCGAGCCTGACGAGTCCGGCCGTCGTCGCCCGGTGCCCATCGAGGGCGCCATCGAGGAGATTCCCTGCGACGTCGCAATCTCGGCTATCGGCACCAACGCCAACCCCTTCGCTGCCAAGATCGGCGGCAAGATGGAGCTCAACAAGTGGGGCTACATCGTCGCCGACGAGGAGACCGGCCAGACCACCGATCCCCGCATCTGGGCCGGCGGCGACATCGTCACCGGTGCCGCTACGGTCATTCTGGCGATGGGTGCCGGCAAGAAGGCCGCCGCTTCGATCACCAAGAGCCTGCTGGGCGAGTAATCACCTGCAGCACTAGCCACCAAACGGCAAAGTCCCCGTCGAGCACACGCCCGGCGGGGTCTTTTTCTATGCCGGCCGCCCGACCACCATAAAGGGGACAGGCACCTTTGTGGTGGTTTTGGACTTGCCCAGTCGTTTTGTCTCGATCTGTAACACCTGGAGCCCGTTGAGCCTTGTAGTTGTTACAGATCGAGATATTGTGCCGGCCGGCCACGCTGCATCTCAATCTGTAACAGTTAGAGACCAAATATGCCGCCTGGTGTTACAGATCAAGACGTTGGGCTGACGGCCGAACGGTTCATCTCAATCTGTAACAGTTAGAGCCATTTTCGCTGGCTTGGTGTTACAGATCGAGACTATGCAAAAGCCGAGGATAGGCACTGCCGCCAAGGCCTTCCCCTCGGCCTAAAACAAAAACCACCACAAAGGTGCCTGTACCCCTTTGTGGTGGTTTTTGGTCGGTTAGCCTTCGAGTTGAGCCACTTTGTAGCGGTAGGCAGCGGCTATGACGTCTTTGCAGCCTTCGCGGCCCAGCTTGGCGCGGTTGACGACGATATCCTTGCCGCTCGTCATCTTCCACTTTCCGGCACTGTAGCGCTTATAGAACGCCTCGCGCGCCTTCTGCTGCTGCTTGACCAGCTTGGCGCCCTTCTTTTTATTAAGGCCACGCTTCTTGCGCACAATCTCGACGCGGTCCTCAAAAGGAGCGGTCACCAACACGGCAATGTGGTTGGGGTTGTTACGCAGCAGGTAATCGGACAGGCGGCCTTCGATAATGCAGCTCTCGGTCTCGCCCAGGTCCAAAATCACCTGGCTCATCTTCTGGAACAACTTGTCCGAGTACGAACGCGCGTCGTAGCGGTCGGGCAGGAACGCCATGTTCTCCACGGCCAGACGCTCGTCGAAGGCGGCCATCTTGTCGAGCGACTCGCCCGCGCGCAGCGACGCACGTACCAGCAGCTCGTTATCGTACAGCGGAATCCCCAACTCGTCGGCAAGCATGCGGCCAATCTCGTGGCCCTCGGCGCCAAAGTCGCGCGCGATGGTAATGACCACAGGATTCTTCTTGTTCTCCAGATCGCTCATCGCGATTCCTTTCTAACAAATGAGAAAAGGCAATTCCTGATTCCCATTTTGTCACTTACGACCGTCCTGGTTTCCCAAGTGCGGCAGATTGCCCCGAAAGAGGAGCGCCGCGTACTAAATGTACGCAAGCGACGATTGAGGGGCAAGGTGCCGTGCTTGGGGAAGCAGGACTATGCGGCCACGATGCGGCGTTGATATGCCCTCACCAGCAGCGAGATACCAAAGTTGAGCACGAAGTACATCGCAAACACCAGGCCGTAGAGCATAAGCACCTGCGACAGGTCGATCGCATGGGCCATCACGACGTTTGCCGTGTACATGAGCTCGGCCACGTTAATGCCCGAAAGATACGAGCTGTCCTTAATGACGGTCGTGCATTGGCTAAACAGCGCCGGAATGATCGTCTTAAACGTCTGCGGCAGAATGATGTAGCGCATAGTGGCAAAGAAGCCAAAGCCCTGGCTCTGCGCTGCCTCAAACTGGCCGCGCGGAATCGAGTTGAGACCGCCGCGCACAATCTCGGCCATAACAGCGCTGGTAAAGAGCGTAAAGGCGATGGTCGAAATCACAATATCCAAACCCTGCACCGTAAAGTAGATAAAAAGGATCCACAGCAGGTTCGGCGTGCAGCGGAACAGCTCGATATAGGCACTCACCAAAATACGGAACGGGCGGGGCGCATAGCTTTTAACGAGCGCCAGCACCGTGCCAAAGATGAGCGAGAAAAAGATCGACAGCGCCGAGATCTCTATGGTCTTAACAAAGCCGCCCCAAATGTAGAGCAGGTTGGTCGCGTTGAAGATTTCCATGCGCTAGGCCTCCTCTACGTTGTCGAGCCCCAGCTCGGCCAGGCTCACGCCGCGCGGACGCTCCTTGGAGCGGCGCTCGAGCCACTGCACCAGCATGGCGAGCGGAAAGCAGATAATGAAGTACATAAGGCAGCAGACGATGTACCCCTGCAGGTAACCGTACAGACTCACAAAGTTGTCGGAACGGTACATAAGGTCGCCGCCGGCCACGAGCGCCAGCACCGACGTGTTCTTGACCAGGTTGAGCGCCTGGTTGCACAGCGGCGGCAGAATGATCTTGAATGTCTGGGGCAGCACGATGTACCAGTAGGACTGCACGCGGGTGAAGCCCTGGCTCTGAGCCGCCTCCATCTGGCCGCGCGGAACGGCCTCGATGCCGGTGCGGATGACCTCCGAGATGTAGGCCGCGTGATACAGGCCCACGCCCAAGAAGCCCAGCACGAACGGCGCGATGCGCACCGGCTGGTCGGCACCGGTTATGGCCTGCAAAAACTGCGGACCAGCCATGTACATAAAGAGCACCTGCACGGGCAACGGGGTGTTCTGGTAAAACTCCACGTACACGCGGCTTATGGCGCGCAGCACGCGCGAACGGGTGGTAGAGAACACACCCAGCAGCGTGCCCAGCACCAGCGACAGCAGCAGACCGGCAACGACCACCTGTAGCGTCACGCCAAAGCCCTCCCAGAAGGGCCCCATGTTTTGAAATGTCGTCGACCAACGGTCGGCGTCAAATAATCCTTCGAGCATTTGATTCCTTCCTTGGACGATGCGCCTATACAAGACCCCAGGTCTTGACCTCTTGGTCGAGCCAGCCATCGGCCAGGCGATCGCAAATCACCTGATCGACCACGGCCGAAAGGCCGCAGCCCTTCTTGGTCGCCACGCCGTAGCCCTGCTCGCCAAACTTGACCTCGGGCTGCAGCAGCTCAACGGTCTCGTTCATGTAGCCGGCCAGCGTGGAGCGGTCCATGGCAAAGACGTCGATATTGCCGGCGTCGAGCGAACTCTTGATGATGGGATAGCCGCTAAAGGCCCTAAACTCGGGCTTGCAGCTAAAGCCGTTGTCCTTGATCATCTGCTCGATCAGGCCCTGCGTGGTAGCACCCTGGCTCACGCCAATGACCTTGCCGTCCAGGTCCTCAATCGAGGTGAAGCCCGAACGCTTCTTGACCATGAGTCCCACGTAGTCGGTACGGTACGGCGTCGAGAAATCCCAGCTCTTCTTGCGCTCGTCGGTGATGGTGTAGGTCGCCGCAACCACATCGAGCTGGCCGTTATCGATCAGCGGACCGCGCGTCTTGGGCGTTACATCGGTGAACTCGACAAGCTCCTGGGCGCGGGCCTCCTTGTAGCTCACGCCAAAGACGGCAGCGGCGATCTGGTAGCACAAATCGACTTCCATGCCCTCAAAGCGGCCCTTGGCGGTGTCGTAATAGCCGTAACCGGGAACATCCTTCTTAACGCCGGCATTCAGATGGCCGCGCGACTTAATGGCCGCAAGCTTAGACCCCTTGTCGGAGCCCTCGCCGCTGGCGGAGTTACCGCAACCGGTAAGCGCGGTCCCCGTCAGCGCAAGCACGCCGGCGCCAACCAGCTGCAAAAAGTGACGGCGCGACACGGCCGCCCTCGTCATATCCGTCATGTCCATCACCGCGCCTAGTGCAGAATCTTGGACAGGAACTCGCGGCAGCGCGGGTTCTCGGGGTTATCGAAGAAGTGCTCGGGCGTGCCCTCCTCCAGAATGCGGCCGTCCTCCATAAAGATGACGCGGTCGGCCACCTGGCGCGCAAAGCCCATCTCGTGCGTCACGCAGATCATGGTGATATCCTCCTGCGCGAGCTCAATCATAACGTCCAGAACCTCCTGGACCATCTCGGGGTCGAGCGCCGAAGTCGGCTCGTCAAACAGGATGATGGGCTGCT
>URZJ01000015.1 GCA_900552395.1 uncultured Collinsella sp.
GTCTTTCACCCCACGGGAGCAAACCAAAGCTACCCGACGTGGCTTCTCATAATCGAGTATTTTTTCTTTGTCGATGGCCTTATGGTGCTTATGCATTTTGCGCTGCTCGATAAGCGCCGTCTTCGTCGGCGATTCGCACTGCTCGACAGCTATCGCGGCAAGAAGCTCGCGAAACTCTGGCTCAAGGCATTGGGTGTGCTGCTCCTATGCATGATCGTCATAGTCGCGGTTGCCAATGCGACCGGCGTCGTCGATATCTCCGCTACCTAAAAGAAAAGGGCCCCATTGGGGCCCTTTGCAGTTGCACTTAGATGCGGTTCATCTGAGCGGCGACTTTGTTGTACCAGTCCTGCCACGTGGGCGGGCAGTACTTTTTGGCCGCTGCCGGGGTAAGGGTGGAGCCGTAGTTGGCGCCCAGATAGGCGACGTGAGCGGAGATGCCCTCGCTCCAGCTGCCAAAGCTGCGCCAACCGCCGCCACGGGCACTCCAGCCCCAGGCGTTGTAAGAATTGGCGCAATAAGCACCCTTGGTGCTCTCGATGCAGGCGATGGCGGGGGACCAACGGGGGTCGACACCGGTATTCCAAGCGGCGACGGCAAAGTTGTAGCCCTGGCCTGCCATGGGGGAGCCGGCGAGATAATTGTCGATGCGGCTCGTCCACTCATTAATGAACGAATCGTAATCGGAGCTACCGGTATTGGCGTTGTTCACCGTGGTGTCGATGGTGGTGTTGGTGTTGGTGGCCTGGCTGCTGGAATTGCTGCCGCTTACGCCCTCGCCCGAGAGCTTCTCGGCGGCAGCGGCCTTATCGGCCTCAAGCTTGGCAAGTTCGGCGGCATTTTCCTGCTCGGCTTTTGCCTGTGCCTCGCTGCGGAGCTGCTGGGCCTGAGCTAACGCATCCTCGGCGTTTTTCTGCTCTGCCTCAAGCTGAGACTTGGCCTGCTGGAGCTCGGCCTTGTTCTGCTCGAGTTCGGTTTGCATGTTATTGAGCTGTTCGATCTCGTCGACGCTCGAGCTCGTGATCTGGTTGGTGTATTTGCAGGTCGTGATGAACTCACCCAGGCTCTGCGCGTTGACCAGGAAGCTCACGATGGGATTGGTGCCCTTCTGATACTTGTACAGATCGCGCATGGCGGAGCTTGCCTTGGCCTGCTGCTCGGGAAGCTTAGCCTCGATTTCCTCGATGCTTGCCTCATTGGAGTCAATCTGCTTTTGCAGGTCATCGAGTTTGGTGCGAGCGTCGTTGTAGGCGCTCGTGGCGGCTTCGATCTTCTGCTGGGCTGCGGAAAGCTGGTCCTGCGTTGCCTGCGAGGCGGCAGACGCCGCAACGGGGGAGAGCATCGGTGTGGCCGTCAGCGCAACGGCGAGCGCGGCGCTCGTGATGATACGAGCCGGCTTCGACGCAATGAGCGCTGCGGTGCGATGATTCGAATGCTGCATCCAGTCCCTCTGCAATCAATCGTAGGTTATGGTTCGAACGGTATTCTACTACTGCTTTCGACCTCAACTTGAACCTTAAAGGTTCCAAAGGGTCAAGTTGAACTTGAGGCTTTGGCTTTGACCTGCAGTTATGATGAATTGTTGAGAAACCATAGAGTTCAACTTTAACGTTACGGGGGCCTGTTTGCGGACGGGCTTTCGGTCGTGAAAGCTATCTCAACAGGGGGTTTGCAGCTACAAGGCCCCATCGCGGTGAGTGCGGCCTTTATGCTGGACGATCACGTCGATTGCCATAGATACGGTGGAGCTTTGGGCGCCGGCGGCTCGGCACGCTAGAATAAATCAGTTGCGCAAAGACCGCCCGTTGTGTGGGCAGTTCATGTTAGGAAGTTTCCATGGCATTGCAATTTACAGAGCGCGAGTTCATTCCCGTGCTGCTCGGTGGCGACATCAACGCCTATTCGGTGGCGCGCGCCTTCTACGAGGAGTACCAGGTCATGAGTCTGGTCTTTGGCAAGTATCAGACGGGTCCCGCGTACCGCAGCCAGATTATCGACTACACGCCCAACGTGGATATCGACACCATGCCCGTGATGCTCAAAACCGTCAACGGCATTGCCCAAGCGCATGCCGATAAGACGATTGTCCTTGTGGGCTGTGGCGATAACTATGTTGCCCTTGTGGCTCAGGCCAAGGATGCCCATGAGTTGGCGGATAACATCGTCGCGCCTTACGCTCCCTATAGCATGCTCGAGCAGTGCCAGAAGAAGGAGATCTTCTACGAGCTGTGCGAGAAGCATGGCGTGCCCTATCCGCATACCTTTACCTTCACCATGGCGATGCTGAATGCCCAGGGCGAGGCACCTGCCGAAGTGCTCGACCAGATCGATTTTCCTTACCCGATGATTCTGAAGCCTTCTGACGGCATCATGTGGTGGCAGCACGAGTTCGAGGGCCAGAAAAAGGCCTATGAGATTGCCGACCGCGCCGAGCTGGAACAGGTCATTCGCGACTCGTATGCCAGCGGCTACACCGACGACCTGATCTTGCAGGATCGCGTGCCCGGCAACGACGAGTACATGCGCGTGCTCACCAGCTATTCCGACCGCAACGGCAAGGTCCGCATGATGTGCCTGGGTCACGTGCTGCTCGAGGAGCATCAGCCCCATGGCGTCGGTAATCACGCCTGCATCATCACCGAGCCCAATGACGAGCTTATGGGTGGCGTGCGCAAGTTGCTCGAGGACCTTCACTTTGTGGGCTATTCCAACTTTGACGTTAAGTACGACGAGCGCGACGGCTCGTTTAAGTTCTTCGATTTCAACACGCGCCAGGGTCGCAGCAACTACTACGTCACCAACAGTGGCTTTAACGTTGCCAAGTATGTGGTGGACGAGTATGTGTTCAACCGTCCGTTTGAGCCGGAGTTTGTGACGGCACAGGACGAGGCACTGTGGATGGTCGTTCCCATGGGCGTCGTCGACAAGTACGTCAAGGATCCCGAGTTGCGCGCGAAGGTGCATCGCCTGGACAAGGAAGGCAAGGGCGCCGACCCTTCGTTTATGAAGGGCGACTTTGTCTTTAACCGCTGGCTGCGCATGTGGCACACCAAGCTGCGCCACTTTAAGCTGTTCAAGACGTATTACAAATAGATGAGTGCGGCGCCCGTCCGGTTTACATCGGGCGGGCGCGGGTATGATACGCGCAATTGCGCAAGCGTCACCAAGGAGGCGGCGATGGAAAAGCTGGGAGTTATCGGCGGCATGGGCGCCGAGGCCACGTCGTATTACTACGACCAGGTGGTGCGCCACACGGCTGCTGCCTGCGATCAGGAACATATCGACATGGTGGTGCTCTCCAAGTCGACCATGCCCGACCGCACGCTGGCCATTAAGACCGGCGAGCATGCCAAGCTGCTGGCGACCATGAAGGAGTGTGCCCAAGCACTCGAGTCGCTGGGCTGCGCGCACATAGCGATTCCCTGTAACACATCGCACTACTTCTACGATCAGATTCAGTCGTTTACCAAGGTGCCGATTATCCATATGCCGCGCGAATCGGTGCGTTATGCCCTGGCGGGTGCGGTGATGGGGGAGTGCGAGTTCGATCCCAACCTGAGTATGCCCGCCGAGCCGGTGCACAAGATCGGCATTATGGGCACCGATGGCACCGTGGGCGCCGGCGTCTATGGCCGCGAGTGCGAGGCAGCGGGCGTTGAGGTCGTCTATCCCAGTGAGAAGCGTCAGGCCGACGTGATGTCGCTCATCTACGATGATGTGAAGGCCGGTCGCGAACCCGATATGGATAAGTTCGATCGCGTGATGTGGGAGTTCGCCCGCAGCGGCTGCGACCGCGTCATTCTGGCTTGCACGGAGCTTTCGGTGTTGCAGAAGTATCGCGAGATGCCCGAGATCACCCTCGATGCGATGGATGTCCTGGTACGCGAGTCCATCATCCGCAGCGGCGCCCCCTACCGCCTCTAGCATCCGACCTGCCAAAAAGGGACAGGTTTATTTTGGCAGGTTTTATCTGGGAAAACAGTAAAGGCCTCGGCTCGTTTGGTGCGAGCCGGGGCCTTTTGCGTTTGCCGGTTGCTGCCAGCGATTGTTAGAACAGGAAGCCGATGGCGATAAGGGCGATGCTGACGATGAGCACGGCGATATCCAGGCTTTTGATGGGGTAGCGCTTATACGAACTCGCGCGCGTGCGCAGGTAGAAGCCGCGCTGCTCGGCAGCAAGTGCGGTGGCATCGGTCTTGCCCACACTCGAAATAAGCAGTGGCACGCACAGCGGCAGCATGAGTTTGAGTTTCTTGACGGGATTCTTAGTGTCGTATTCGACGCCGCGTGCAGTCTGCGCCTCCATGATGGCGTTCATTTCCTGGCCAAATACCGGCACAAAGCGCAGTGCCGTGGTAAAGGTGAAGGCATAGTGATATGGCACGTGCAGCACCTCGACGCAGGCGTTGGCGAGGTCGTTGAGCTTGGTCACCATAAGCATGAGGATGAGTGGCAGCGCCACGCCCAACAGGCGTAGGCAGGCCTTCGATCCGGTAATGAGGCCCGTGTCGGTGATAAAGCCCCACACCACGTTGCCGTCGCGCATAAAGGCCAGCTGAAGCACCAGCATGATAAGCGCGAGCGGAATCAGCAGCTTGAGTAGTGAGAGCAGACGGTCGACGACGCCGGCGTAGGCGCCCAGTGCAAGGGTGAGCGCCAAAAAGCCCAACAGCGCCACGTAGGTATCGGACAGGAAGATGCCGATGATGATGGCGGCGGCAAGGCCCAGTTTGACGACCGGGTTCAAGCGGTGCAGCAGTGTATCGCCCGGCATATAGTCGATGACGTTAACCACGGTGGACCATCTCCTCGGTAATGCGAACGATATCGGTGACCTCGCTCACCTGTGCAAAGGCGGGAGAGACGGAGGATGCCAGGCGACGAGAAAGCTCTATGACCTGGGGTGGCTCAACGTAGGCTCGCTGCATGAGCTCAATGTTCGAGAATAGCTCGTGCGTGCGGCCGCGCTCGAGGATGCGGCCGTCGGCCATCACCACGATGCGCTCGGCAAAGTCGGATACGACTTCCATGTCGTGGCAGACCATGATGACGGCGCAGCCGCGCTCGGCCATGGTGCGCACGGTTTCCATGACGGTCATGCACTCACGGTAGTCAAGGCCGCTCGTGGGCTCGTCGAGCACCACGATTTTGGGCTCTACGACCACGACGGAGGCGAGTGCCACCATCTGGCGCTGACCGCGCGAGAGCGAGAAGGGCGCCTCGTCGGCCGGCAAGCCAAAGCGGTCGATGACGAGCTGGGCGCGACGCAGCGCCTCGGCACGGTCGATGCCGGCAAGCTCCAGGCCAAAGGCGACCTCGTCGAGCACAGTGTCCTTGCAGATCTGGCGGTCGGGGTTTTGGAAGAGGGTTGCGACTTCGCGGGCGATGCGGCTCGTGGGAACGGCCGCGGTATCCAGTCCCGTGACACGCACGCTGCCCGAGGCGGGCTTAAGCAGGCCTGTGAGCAGCTTGGTGAGCGTGGTCTTGCCGGCGCCGTTTTGGCCGACGATGCCCACGAGCTCGCCGGGATAGAGGGTCAGGTTGAGGTCGTGGACGGCGGCGTCGCCATTGGGATAGGCAAACTCAACGTGATCGAAGGTGAGCACGGGCTCGGCGTCCCTGGCGTGCGGGCGCAACGACGGTGCGTGCGGTGAGCCGGCGGGTGCCTGAATGTCACTGCTTTCGTGTGCGGGGTCGACGATGCCCGAAATCAGGCGCTCGGCCTCATCAACATCCAAACAGGGAGTGCCGCTGGCCAGGCCATCGACCTCGAGGCTGTTGAAAATGCGCGTGACACGCGGGCAATCGACGCCGATGGCGCGGAGCTCATCGGCGTGTGCGAAGACTTCGTGCGGCTCGCCCTGTAGCGCGATTTCGCCATGATTGAGCACGAGCACGCGGTTGCAATACTCCGAAAGCAGGGCGACTTTTTGCTCAACGACGACGATGGTGATGCCGAGTGCGCGGTTGGCCTCACGCAGGGTCTCGAAGACCAGCGTGGAGCTGGCGGGGTCGAGCGCCGCGGTGGGTTCGTCGAGCACGAGCACGCGCGGACGCATGGCGAGGATGGCGGCGATGGCAACCTTTTGCTTTTGGCCGCCCGAAAGCGTGGCGATCTCGCGGTCGCGCAGGTCGCTGATGCCGACGGTCTCGAGCGTCTCGCTCACACGTTGCTCGATCTGGTCGTGGGGAACGCCAAAGTTCTCCAGGCCAAAAAGCATCTCGTCCTCGACGACCGAGGCGACCATTTGCGTGTCGATGTCCTGCAGCACGCTGCCGACGATCTGCGACACATCGGTGAGCGTAACTTCACAGGTGTCGTTGCCGTTGACAGTGACGGAGCCAAAGAACGTGCCGGTGTAATGGTGGGGTACGGCTCCCGACAGACAGGCGGCAAGTGTAGACTTGCCGGCGCCCGAAGGACCGATAATGCCGATAAAATCTCCTTTGTTCACGCCGAGCGAGATATGCTTAAGTGCCTGCTCGGTCTGCGTGCCATAGGAGAACGAGACATCGTCGACGTTGATGATCGTTTCCATGGATACCTTTCAGAGTCATTGGGGACGTTCTTACATGACTAGTCGTTTAAGAACGTCCCCAAGAGCTAGTTGTCTGGGACAGTCTTTGGTGGTGGAGCACGGAGGCGGCTTTACGAGGGGCCCAGGATGGCGCGAAAGAGGAGCGAAGCGTACTTGGGTACGCGAGCGACGAATGAACGCCAAGATGGGATGGCTCGTAAAGCCGAGCGGGTTAGTTGAGCCTAAGGGCCTTCTGGATGGGCAGGTAGAGGGCGCCGACCAGGATGGCGTTAAAGACGGCGGTCATGGCGACAACGGGCAGCATGGCTGCGGCGAGCTCGCCCACCACGCCGAGCATGGCCATCTTGATGACCATGAAGATGACGCCCGAGACAAAGGTGGTCACGAACGTTGCGACGATGGCGACAATAGGCTTAACCTGGCCGCCCTTGGTAGCAGCGTTGACAATGACAGCCATGAGCATGGCGGCAATGCCCTCGGCGGCAAAATCGACAAACGGCGAGGTGGTGGTGATCTGGATCACGGCGGCCGAGATGAGGCCGATGACGAGCGCCTGACCAATGTTGGGGCGAACGACCAGGATGGTGAGGCAGAAGGCCGAGATGATGAACTCGGGGCTAATCATGCCGCCCGAGATGCTGGAGATAGCCTTGCCGACGGTGAAGTTGAGAATGAAGCCGGCGGCAAGGAGGATGGCGAGCAGGACAAGGGCACGGATATCGAGCTTACCGCGGTCGGCGGTCTGGACGGTGCGGGGCTGGGCGGTGGTGGTGTTCTGAGACATGGTGAAAATCCTTTCGGAGGGGAAGTGCAAGAGAAGAAAGCGGAGGCGCGTGATGCGAATGCGATCGGGCTCGAGATGGAAAAAAGGCCCCCGGTCGAAACCGGAGGCCTTCCAATCACCTAGAGCGCAAAAACAGGCGTGAGGGACTCACTGTCGACCGATCGTATTCGCATCACGCCACCACCAGTTGTTGAGAGACGTCATCGTGTTCTTCATGTTGGTGGCTCCTTTCGTGATGCCGTGGCGCGGTCGCACCTAGTTGCTGTTGCGCTGCACTATAGCACAGCGATATATGTGCAGGGAAATCTTTTTTGAAAAGATTTCAGCGGCGTTTCCCGCCGGTCAGATGACGGGCTAGGAGGGCAAGGCCGCTCACGCTGTCTCGCCCTCCTTTAGAACGTGAGGGTCTTAGGCCTTCTTGCGACGATAGAGCACGAAGCCGCAGACACCGATGATGACGACGGCACCAACAGCCATGGCGGCCATGTTGTTGCCCTCGGACTTCTCCTCGGTTGCCTCTTCCTTAACCTCGGGCTCGGCAACGTCCTCATCGGAGAGGGCCTCGTCGGCGTAGGTGATGGACTCGACCAGGCAGTCGTTGTCGGCATCGTAGTCACTCGGGACGAACTTCTCGGAGAAGTCGCCCTTCTTGAGGTAATCGCGCATCTCCTCGAGCATGGCCTTGCACTTGACGTAGGTGTTCTTGGTCGCGGCCTTGCCAGCCTTGTTGGCCAGGGCGGTGCGGGCCTCGGTGCCCTCGGCAGCCTGCATGGCCTCGTCGACGGTCAGGTTCTGCTCGATGAGCTCCTTCTGCAGAGCGTCGAGATAGGCGCGGACGCCGGTGGCGCAGTTGTCGCGGTTCTCCTCGGCGAGCGTGTTGATGTCCATGAGGACGTAATTGATGGAGTTCTTGGGCTCCTCGTTGTTCACGACGTCTTCCTCTTCACAGTGATCGAAGGAGACATCCTGATCGCTGAAGTAGGGGCTGACCTCGGTGAGCAGTGCGGAGTAGAAGGGAATAGCGACGGAGAACTCGGCGTTGGAGAGCATCTCCCACTGGATGGTCGCGATCTCGGGGTCCATGCCCTGACGGATCTGGAAGGTGTGGATCTCGGTGTTGCGGTTGGAGCCGATGGCATAGGCACCGTCGGTGTTGGCGTTGAGTCCGGCGACATTCTCGCCACGAGTGGCAAAGCTGCGGATCATCTCAAAGGTGTTCCAGTCGGACTTGCCGGGCTGGAAGAACAGCGGCTGCATCTCGTGGACCAGGGCGCCGGTCGTGGCACGAGCATCTTCGCGCTCGTCCTTAACGATCTCGTAGTCGGTGCCCTCGGCAAGCGGAGCCATGAAATAATCGCGGCCCTGGATATAGCGAGACCAAGAATGCATGGCCTTATCGCTAATTTCCTCACCGTAGGTCTGGGCAACGTCGAACTGGCCGTCCTCGAAGTACTTGGCAAAGCCCTTTTCTTCGGGCATGGTCTGAATGTCCTTGGAGTGGAGGCAGTTCTCGGTGTCGTCGAGGTTGACCTTGTAGTTAAGGTTGCCGATGTTGGGGTTGACCGAGGCGATGTCGTCGGTGAGCTTCATGGCAATCCACTGATGGCCAGAAAGTCCGGCGAACAGCCAGGTCTCGTTGTTGTCGGCGATGATGACCTGGTCGTTGGTGCAGATGCCCTGCTCGTCGACCAGGCTACCGAGGAGCTCGACGCCCTCGCGGGCCGTGGCACTCTCGCCCAGGATGACGCTGGCGTAATTGTACTCACCGATGCCGGTCTCCTCGGTAATGGGGTCGGCCTCCTCAGCCTTCTCGTTGTAGGAGGTGCTCAGCGTGGCAGAGCAGGAGACGCCCTTCTCGTTGATGCCAGCCTCGGAATAAGCGTCATAGCGATCTTCCCACTGAGAGGGGTTGTCGCGAACGAAGGTGTAGCGGTAGGTCGCGCCCTTGGACTTGTACTCAAAGCCGGATTCGAGCGAGCTATACTCGCTGCCGTCCTTGTGCGCAGGCTCAATGCCAAAGTGCTTGATATAGCGCGGGCTAAAGTCCTCTGCGCGGCCGTAGTACGTGTTGCCGTCCGCCGTGAGTTTGCTGCCCATGTAGATCTGGGTGCAAGCGAGCGCCGAGGTCGGCATGGCCATAATGGCCGCAGCTCCGAATGCGAGGCCGCAGCCAAGCTTCTTGAGCGTGTTGACGGGATGAGTAAACCTCATAATCCCTCCCAACTGTTGAGACCCCGCAAAGCCATGTGGAATCTCAGCTAATAAATACATCTATTAGCCTATAGGAAGTCTAAAGAGTATTCATCTATTTCGATGAAATACTCGATGAGCGTCCTAAAATATGCGATGAACGGATAAGAATACTCATTATGTAGCTTTACTTAAATAAAGGCACCCTGCAATTACTCTACCTAAATAAAGCACCTTGCACGGGGCGCAAAGAAAAATCCCCCGCTGTTTGGCAAATGCATAAACAACGGGGGAGACGATGATTGGATGAATATCATACCAATGTGGAATTACTTCTTCCGGCGGTGGATAACGTTAATCGCATAGCCGATGAGCATGGCCAAAACGATGACGATAAAGCCGAGCAGGGGATTGTCGTTCATGGGGTCCTCCTATTTTCCGAGTGGGGAGAATTCGTCGACGATGAGGTCGAGGCATTGCGGAAGCGCGCGGGCTCCAAAGACGCCCGAGTTGCTGGAGATGATTTCGCCATCGAACTGCATGCCCAGCGACGGGGTGCAGGTGATCTTGGCTTCTTTGGTCTGGATGATCTTGAACTGCGGACGGCCGAGCACCTTGCCGGCGGGGTCAAGTGCGGCGGTGATCACGGTCGGGAGGAGCTGCACGGTTTTTACGGGCTCGATGACTGCGATATCGACCATGCCGTCGTTCATGCGACAGTCGGGGAACAGGTTGATGTCGTTTTGGATGACCGAGGTGTTGCCGGCCATGCAGCAGATGCCATCGAGCTCCTCGACAATGCCGTCATGCTCAATTGTAAAGTGCGCCACCGTGGGGTTGGGCGTGGCGAGCGCGGATAGGAAGTAGGCGATCTCGCCGATGTCGTTTTTGGTGGGGGCGGCCTTCATCATGATCTCGGCGTCGTAGCCAGAGCCGGCGATGATGATGAAGCCGTGGCGCTTTTCGTTGCCGTTCTCGTCGAGCCAAAAGAGCTCACCCATATCCGCCTTGACGGTGCGGCCGACGCGGCAGGCCTTGGCGAGCGCCGCGCCCTCGGGGGCATTGCCGATGTTGTTGAAGAACAGGCAGGCCGTGCCGGAGGGGAAGACGAGCGTGGGGACGCCGCATCCGCGCATCTGGTCGAGCACGTTGGAGACGGTGCCGTCGCCGCCCGAAATCACCACGCGATCAAACTCGCGCACGTCTGCCACGGCGTCCTCGGGTTCCATGCCATCGCCGATAAAACGCATCACGACCTCGTCGCCGCCCTGCGCGAGGGCGTGCGTGAACGCGTAGATTTCATCTGAGCTGGGGCCCGATGCCGGGTTGTGGATGATAAGGCAGCGCATACTTACGTTCCCGTTCTGTGACTAACCGAGTATAGTTGTAGGGCAATGCCGATATCCTACCCGTGTTTTTCGGGCCTAACCTTATTCGATGGGTTGATATGTACATTTCCACACATCAGGCTCTGCTCGACTTTTGTCAGCGCGCCCGCGAGTTCGACGCGATTGCCGTCGATACCGAGTTTTTGCGCGAGCGCACGTTCCACCCGCGCCTGTGCTTGGTTCAGATTGCCACCCCTGCCGAGAGCGTCGCGGTCGATCCTCTGGTGATCGACGACCTATCGCCGCTGGCCGAGCTTATGGGCGATGAGAGCGTGACCAAGGTATTTCACGCCTGCTCGCAGGATATGGAGGTTATGCTTCATATCGTGGGCGTGCTGCCGCGTCCCATTTTTGACACGCAGGTGGCCGCCGCCTTTTTGGGCGAGCGCCAGCAGATTTCCTACGGCGCGCTCGTGCAGACGTTTTGCGGTGTCTCATTGCCCAAGACCGAGTCACTGACCGATTGGTCGCGCCGCCCGCTGACCGACAAACAGATCGAGTACGCGATCGATGACGTCAAGTACCTGATTGTTGCCTATACCGAGATGATGAGTCGCCTGCGCGAGCTGGGCCGGGTGGACTGGGTGCTCGACGAGTTGCGTCCGCTGGCCGACGGGTCGCATTATCGCGCCGATCGTCACGAGGCATTCCGCAAGGTCAAGCGCATCAACTCGTGCAGCCGCCATCAGCTGGGCATTGCGCGCGAGCTCGCCGCCTGGCGCGAGGACCGCGCCGAGCGCCGCAACATCCCGCGCAAGTGGGTCATGTCCGACGATACGCTGCTGGCGCTCGTCAAGCGCAATCCCGTGCGCGTCGAGGAGTTCCGCAGCATCCGCGGCACCGATCAGCTGGGGGAGCGCGACGTGGACGGCGCGCTCATGGCCATCAAACGCGGCGCGAGCTGCCCGCACGACCGCCTGCCGCTCATGGTGCGCGGGCATCGCCAGATTTCGCCGGAGTTGGAGAGCGTGACCGACCTTATGTATGCGCTTATTCGCTTGGTTGCCGAGCGCTCGGGCGTAGCGACCTCGGTCATTGCCTCGCGCGATGACCTGGCCGACTATATTGAGCATCCCGAGCAGAGTCCCCTGCGCGAAGGCTGGCGCTTTGAGCTTGTGGGCTCGCGCCTGGACGATCTGCTCTCGGGCAATATGGGGTTGACGGTCAAAGATGGCAAAATTGAATTGCTATAAGGAAGCCTAGCCGCTTGAGTGGGTAGAATGCCTCCAACGTGTAACTCGATTCGGAGGAATTCGTATGCCCTATTACTATGGATATGGCTTTGGCATCGACCCGCTGTACCTGCTGGTTGTTCTTGTTTGTACAGTGCTTGGCCTTGCTGCGCAGAGCTATATCAACTCGACGTACAAGACCTGGTCCAAGGTTCGCTCGGACGGCGACACGGGTGCCACGGTCGCTCGCCGCATGCTCGACGCCAACGGTTGCAACGCCGTGGGTATCAAGGGTGTCGCCGGTGAGCTCACCGACCATTACAACCCGCAGGATAACAACCTGTATCTGTCGGATTCCAACCGTTCGGGCGGCTCGGTCGCAAGCGTTGCTGTCGCTTGCCACGAGGCAGGTCATGCCGCGCAGCGTCAAAGCGGTTACGCCATGATGAAGGTACGCACCGCTTTGGTCCCCGTCGTCAACTTTACCCAGAACACCTGGACGATCGTGCTGCTCATGGGCCTGTTTATGAACATAGCAGGGCTCACGACCCTCGCGCTGATCTTCTTCTCGTTTAGTGTGCTATTCCAGTTGGTTACGCTGCCGGTCGAGATTGATGCCAGCCGACGTGCCGTGGCGTATATTGAGCAGTCGGGCATGAGTTCCAAGCAGGTCAACGGTGCCAAGAAGGTGTTGACGGCTGCCGCGCTCACCTACGTGGCCGCGGCGCTCACCTCGATTATTCAGCTGCTCTACCTTATGGCTCGCTACAACAGAAACTCCAACCGATAACAAATGGGACCGACGGGCGCCGTGGGGATTTGTGTCCCCGCGGCGCTGTACTATGTGTTGGACTTGAATTAGCGCAGGGCCGGAGCCCATGTGCACGATGACGAAAGGGGGCTGCGTGGCAGGCTGGAATCTAACCGGCAATGCCGTTTCCGCCGAGTTCGACGGATCGGACGAGCAGGAGCGCAAAGAGCTCAGCGTGAGCCAAGCGGTGGAGATCGCCGCCGGCGCGCTCGATGCCATTCCACAGCTGAGCGTTTTGGGTGAGGTCACTGGTTTCCGCGGTCCCAATGCCCGAAGCGGCCACTGCTACTTCCAAATCAAGGACGACTCGGCGGCCGTCGACTGTATCATCTGGAAGGGCGCCTACCTTAAGCGCACCTTCGATCTGCGCGACGGCATGCAGGTGAGCTTTAAGGGCAGCTTTAATCTCTACAAGCCCACAGGCCGCATGAGCTTCGTCGCTCGCTCGTTTTCGCTGGCGGGGGAGGGCCTGCTGCGTCAACAAGTGGCGCAACTGGCCGAAAAGCTGCGTCGCGAGGGCCTGATGGACGAGGCACGCAAACGTCGCATTCCGGTGTTTTGCTCGCGTGTGGCGGTCGTCACCTCGCTTTCGGGCGCCGTAATCGACGACGTCAAGCGTACGCTGCGCCGTCGCAACCCGCTCGTCGAGCTCGTCTGCGTGGGCGCAAAGGTCCAGGGTGAGGGTGCGCCGGCGGAGCTTATTGAAGGCTTGCGCCGCGCCGCCGCCATTATGCCGGCGCCCGATTGCATCTTGCTGGTGCGCGGCGGTGGCTCCTTCGAAGACCTTATGACCTTTAACGACGAAGGGCTTGCCCGTGCGGTGGCGGCCTGTCCCGTGCCCGTGGTGACGGGCATTGGCCATGAGCCCGATACCTCGATCTGCGACATGGTGAGCGACCGCCGGGCCTCCACGCCCACGGCGGCGGCCGAATCGGTGGCGCCGGCTATGACGGAGTTGGCCGATGTACTCGAGGCGCGTCATCAGCGTCTGGGCGCCGCGATGGCATCGATGATTGGGTCGGCCCAGGTCGACCTGGAGATGCTCGATCAGCGTGGTCGCCGCGCCTGGGATACCTATACGGCCCGTCTGGGCGATGCGCTCGATGCAGCCGCGCGCCGCCCGTGCCTCAACGACCCAACGTTTATGGTCGAGCGTCGCGAGTCTGAGCTTGCCTTGACGGCCGATCGTCTGTCTGGCGTCATAACGCGCTCGGTTGGGGCCTTCCGCTCCAACTTCGAGCGTCTGCCCGAGCGCTTGATCGCAAGCACCTCGGGGCTCGATGGCAAGCGCCATGCGCTCATGCTCGCAAGCTCCCGTCTAGAGCATCAGGGGCGCACGATGCTCAGCAGGCCGGCGTCCGACCTGGGCCGAGCGGCGGCTTCGCTCGATGCCCTGTCGCCGCTCAAGGTGCTTGCCCGCGGTTACTCCATCGCGTACAGCGATGACGGCGTGGCTACGACCGCCAAGACCTTTAAGCCGGGCGACGCCATTCGCGTGCGCATGGCGGACGGCACCGTGTCGGCAACGGTCGATACGGTCGAGTAGGCCGCGTTTCACAGTGATAGACCCTTAGGAAAGGAAACAGATATGGCAGAGAAGACCCCGGTTGAGCAGCTTACGTACAAGCAGGCTTCTCAGGAGCTGGAGCTCATCATCCGCAGCTTGGAGTCGGGCGATATGGAGCTCGAGGAGTCGCTCGAGAGCTATACCCGCGGCGTCGAGCTCCTCAAAAGCCTGCGCACCCGCTTGTCCGATGCCGAGCAGAAGGTCTCGGTGCTCCTTAAGGACGTCGACGGCAACGACGTGCTCGCCGACGGCGAAGCCGCCAACACGGACGACAACCTCTCGTTCTAACCATCCCGACCAAATATAATTACCTTGGTCTGTGAGAAAGGAACCAGCCATGTGTGATTGCATCTTCTGCAAAATTGCCAACCACGAGATCCCCTCGACCGTTGTCTATGAGGACGACCAGGTCATCGCGTTCGACGACCTCAACCCCCAGGCGCCGGTCCACACGCTCGTGATCCCAAAGAAGCACTACAGCGACATCGCCGACAACGTGCCGGCCGAGACCATGGGCGCCATGGCTCACGCCATCCAGGAGGTCGCCAAGGCCAAGGGTCTGGAGGACGGTTTCCGCGTCATCTCCAACAAGGGCGTCAATGCCGGCCAGACCGTCATGCACTTCCACATGCATGTCCTCGGCGGCAAGAACCTGGGCGAGAACCTCATCTGAGGGCGCGTAGCCCGTCGACTTGGCTGCCTTTGGAGTAATCTATGCAGCTTTCTCAACTCGAATACCTTCAAGCGGTAGCGAACTATGGCGGCGTGCGCAAAGCAGCTCGCGCCGTTCATGTGAGTCCGCAGGCCGTTTCGTCGGCAATCAAAAAGTTGGAATCTGAGTATCAGATTGTTTTGCTCGACCGATCGGCGGGGGAGGCTGTTTTGTCTCCGGCGGGCAGAGAATTTGCACGTCGTGCACGCGTGATCTTGGCGCAAGTCGACGATCTCAAAAAGTACGCTCAATCGAGGGGCGACGGCGTCTCGCCCGATGGCCACTTTCGTCTTTACGCCCCCTGCCTTCATGGACGGGGGCGCCTTTTTGCCGAAAAATGGTATGACTCGTTTGAACGCTCGCACCCTCAGATTCATCTTGATGTGTGGCATCAGCCAACGGCAACATGCTTTGAATCACTTATACTTGGAATTTCGGACGCGGCTATCTCATTCGAGGAACCACGGGACAGCGTCCTTTCTTCAAAATATTTGGGTGAAAAAGAGCTCAAGGTTCTTTCGTGCCCAGCGGGTCATCAATCTGTGGGCGCCATGACCATTCGCGAGTTACTGGGCGGCAGGCTCGCTGTTCCCATTAATTTGTCACCCTGTCTCAATGCAATCAATCAATGTCCCGAAGCCCAGCTCGTCAATTTTCGCTTCCGTGATGTTGAATACGGAAGCAGGGCTCAGACTGAGTTTCTTCAAGCCGGGGGATTGATATTGAGTTTGTCTGGGTCCTCTCTCGCATCGGATGGGTCAGAAGTGAGTGAGTGCTCCATTGAAGGTTCGCGTGATGTAACCTTGCCTATCTACTTTTGCTATCGGCAAAATTCCTGGACTGATCGACACCAGACGGTTTTTCTGCACCTATTGCGTCATCTTGCTTCGTGAAATTAATTGGCTTCGAGACGTCAAGTGATTATTGACGCCTTGTAACACATAGCTGACAGCTTTGCCCTCATGCTTTTCCAAGATTCCGATTTAGATTGCTGACTCTTGGAGGGCGGAGTATGAAAAACCGTACGACTTTGCTTTATATGATGTTCGTTTTCCTGTCGAACTTCAGCACCATCTTGTATTTCCTAACTGTCTACCTTGAGTTCGTCGGGCTTTCGATGGTAGCGATTTCTAGCATGATGATTGCATATCAAGTGAGCAAGTTCATCCTTGAAGTTCCCACTGGCTATATTGCTGATAGGTTTGGACGAAAGACTAGCGGTCTCGTTGGCGTTGTGGGAATGCTTGGATACTACGCCGCCCTGCTTCTCGTCCGTTCTCCTTTGCTTTTAATCGGCGCGTTTGCCCTCAAAGGTTTTGCCGTTGCATGTGTGAGCGGATCCATAGAAGCGATTTACATTGACAGCGTCTCTCGGGACCAGCTCGTAAGACTTAATGTCGTTGAGCGATTTGTTTTCTATTCCTCTTATGCCATCTCCGCTTGTGTGGGCGGTTTCATTTCGTCCGTCGGTGCATACCTCATTGGTCTTTCGGCAGATATCATCGCAATGGTGTTGACGTTGGTTGTCGTTATCTGCATTCCTGAGATGCGAAGAGGGGGCACTGCGGCGACACCTGAGCTTGGAATGAGCCCGAAGATGATTGGTGCTGCTATTACGGGTAATGGCGTTCTTCGGTCATCGTTCATCATGGACTGTTCTCAGGCATTTGCCTTCGTCGCCCTGGAAGATTTTTTCTCACTGTTGCTTGCAGGCCGCGGAATGAATGCCGTCGCTTCGGGCGTGACCATTGCGGTCCAGCTCCTTGTCTCCGCCTCCATAGGGTTTATTGTGCCCAGCGCGATTACTCGTGTCGACAAGGGCCGTTTTGCGCGTATTTGCGGCATCATTCGCTTAGTATTGACAGCTTTGTTTTTGATTCCCCTTACTCCGGTTAATTTGCTGCCCGTGTTCTATGTGCTGCAGACGGTTGCGTACTCGTTGTTTGCCCCAATCAAATACTCAATTTTTCAAAATGCTGCCGATTCTTCGATGCGCTGTTCACTGATTTCGGTTCAAAGCCAGATGGTGGCGGTGGGTGCCGTTCTTTTCTATCTGCTCAACGCTGTGTTGAGTAGTGTTGCGGGCATTCGAGTCGTATTGCTTGTTGCGCTCGGGATTTCTTCCCTGGTGTATATCCCCGCGCTATTTCGTCTTACAAGTCAAAGGCCGTGAGTATTTGGGCATCGATAACTTATATATCAACGCAATAAACCCGAGCGCGAGGGCGTTTGGGTTTATTATTGAAGCGTATGTAACCTGGCGGCGCCACACCGCCTGTTAGTAGGGAGACACATGAACGTTCTGGTCGTCAACGCAGGATCTTCGACCCTTAAGTATCAGGTCATCGATACCAAGTCCCACAAGGTGTCCG
>URZJ01000016.1 GCA_900552395.1 uncultured Collinsella sp.
CGCCAAGCGCATGGAGGCCGAGCTCGAGTGGGTGCGCAGCTCGCCCAAGGCTCGCCAAGCCAAGAACAAGGCCCGCCTGGCTCGCTACGAGGAGATGGAGGCCGAGGCCCGCGCAAGCCAGAAGCTCGACTGGACCGACATCCGCATCCCTGTGGGCCCGCGTCTGGGCAACAAGGTGCTCGAGGCCCATCATCTGCACAAGGAGTTCGATGGCCGTGTGCTCATCGACGACCTTTCGTTTACCCTGCCGCGCAACGGCATCGTGGGCGTCATCGGCCCCAACGGTGTCGGTAAGACCACGCTGTTCAAGACGATTGTGGGTCTGGAGCCGCTGACTTCGGGCGAGCTTGAGGTGGGTGAGACCGTCAAGATCTCCTATGTCGACCAGAACCGTTCCGGCATCGACCCCGATAAGAACTTGTGGGAGGTCGTCTCGGACGGCCTGGACCACATGATGGTCGGCGAGACCGAGGTTCCGAGCCGTGCTTATGTGGCGAGCTTTGGCTTTAAGGGCCAGGACCAGCAGAAGCGCGCTGGCGTACTCTCCGGTGGCGAGCGCAACCGTCTGAACTTGGCGCTTACGCTCAAGCAGGGCGGCAACCTGCTGCTCCTCGACGAGCCCACGAACGACCTCGACGTCGAGACGCTGTCCTCGCTCGAGGCGGCGCTGCTCGAGTTCCCGGGCTGCTCGGTGGTCATTAGCCACGATCGTATGTTCCTGGACCGCGTTGCCACGCACATCCTGGCGTGGGAGGGCACCGATGAGAACCCGGGCAACTGGTATTGGTTTGAGGGTAACTTCGAGGCCTATCAGGCCAACCGCATCGAGCGCCTGGGCGAGGACGCAGCCCAGCCGCATCGTATCCACAGGAAACTTACCAGGGACTAGTTTGATGTGGCAAAGGGACAGCCCCTTTGTCATAGGGGCCTGTGTGCTTGGAATACGAACATATATTCGTATATATAACTAGGCTCTGGTAGAATCGGTATCGTTGACGGCAGTTCCATGTGCCGGGCAGCGCCCTCCATTTGATGGGAGGTGATGCCCATGACCGATTTGATTGATTTCGTGAGACTTCTGACCGCTTTGGTCTCGTTCTTCACGGCGCTTGTCGGCCTTTCCGAGGCACTCAAGCAGCGTTCGAAGCGCAACAGAAGGGGTCGCCGCCGCTAAGGCGTTGACCCCCTAATGCAAACAACGGCGCTGCCCAGCCAGCTACAACTTGGGCTGCCGTCGACACTATTCTACCCACGAATGACATTTTGGACAATCGGTAATGCCGCTCCAAAAGCCAGGCGGGTTGTGACAAAGGGGCTGCCCTTTGTCACATCCCAAATATTGCCTTTACGTGTTGGTACACACGGTGTGCAATAATACTCGCACTGTGCAATAGCGCACAGGCTGAGTAACAAGGAGGACGCTTGTCCCAGCTCGAGAAATGCGATCGCCGGTCCCTTCGCTCGCAGCGTGCCCTTCGCCAGGCACTTGCCAACGAGCTTGCCGAAAGCGGTGACCTTTCGCGCATTAATGTCGCGTCGCTCACCGAGCGCGCTGGCCTTACGCGCCGCACGTTCTATTCGCACTACCGCGATATCCCCGACTTTATCAATCAAATCGAGGACGGCTTGCTGGCCGAGATCCGTGAACGCATTGAGCTTATCACCGCAGCTCAGCTGCCTGATCTCTATCACAATATCGATGAGCTTGAGCCGGCGCCCGGTTCGGTTGAGCTGCTGCGTTATCTTGCGGCCAACCGCGACTTAATCGGTGCGCTGCTGGGTCCGGGCGGCGACCAGGCCTTCATTAAAAGGATTATCGACACCGCACGTGAGGCCGTGGCGCCGCGTGCGCAGACGGGCATTTTGGGCCTGGCGCTAGGCACGTTCTTTGACTACTACGTCACCTACGTCGTGAGTGCCGAGGTCGGCCTGATTCAGCGCTGGTTTGAGCGTGGGCTCACCGAATCGCCCGAGACCATAGCGCGCATCATGACGGTTATCGCCTTTGTGCGCCCCGGCGACCTGTATGGCCAACCCATCGATATCAACGTGCCGGAATACGGCATGAAGCTATTGAATCTGCAGCTCGAGGACGCGGTCAACACCGCCGCAACCGTCGAGTCCAACAACTAAGAGGAGAGACAATGAGCAAACTCGTCGAGGGCATTAAGGACCGCATGGTCGCTGCCGCACGCGAGGCCGCGCCCGCCGTGGTGGACGCCGCGCAGAAGGCCGCGACTGCCGCTGCCGAGAAGGTCGCCGAGGCAGTTGCCGATGCCAAGAACACGGCAGGGGAGACGTCCATCGCTAGCGAGCCCGCCATCGCCGCCGAGCCCGCAGCCGCCGCCCACGCCCCCGAAGGCGCGATCTTCAACCCTGAGAACGCTCGTGGCAACCTGCACCTGGGCATCGACGTGGGCTCCACCACCGTCAAGCTCGCCGTGCTCAACGACGACAACCAGATCGTGTACGCCAAGTACCAGCGCCATCACACCGACGTCCGCGCCTGCGCCCGCGACTTGTTCGAGGGCGCTGCGACCGTGCTGCCGACGGCCCAGATGACCTGCGCCATTACCGGATCGGGCGGCTTGCTGCTGTCCCAGTGGCTCCTCCTGGAGTTTGTCCAGGAGGTCATCGCCAGCAAGCGCGCCGTTGAGACCCTTATCCCGGCCACCGATGTCGCCATCGAGCTGGGCGGCGAGGACGCCAAGATCATCTACTTTGACAACGGCATCGAGCAGCGCATGAACGGCACCTGCGCCGGTGGCACGGGCGCCTTCATCGACCAGATGGCAACCCTGCTGCACACTGACGCGAGCGGCCTCAACGAGCTCGCGGCCAACGCCACCACCATCTATCCCATCGCCAGCCGCTGCGGCGTCTTTGCCAAGACTGACGTGCAGCCGCTGCTCAACGAGGGCGCCCGCCCCGAGGATGTGGCCGCCTCCATCTTCCAGGCCGTCGTGACCCAGACCATCTCGGGCCTGGCGTGCGGCCGTCCCATCCGCGGCAACGTCGCCTTCTTGGGCGGCCCGCTGCAGTATCTCTCCGAGCTGCGCCACCGCTTCTACCTCACGCTCAACCTAGACGAGGAACACCGTATCGTGCCCCAAAACGCCCACCTGTTTGTGGCGAGCGGTGCCGCCATGGCGCACGAGTCCAACAAGCTCAGCACGTTCCCGCAGCTCATCGAGGCCATCGATGCCCTGGGTGACACGCAGGGTGCCGAGGTTGAGCGCCTGGACCCGCTCTTTGCCAACGACGGGGACTTTGCTGAGTTCAAGGGTCGCCACGACACCGAGGTCGTCCCCAGGGGCAAGCTCGACGGCTACACCGGCCGCGTGTTCATCGGCATCGACGCCGGTTCCACCACCATGAAGGCCGCGCTCGTGGGCGAGGACGGCCAGCTGTTGCACACCTGGTACGGCAACAACAACGGCGATATCCTGGGCACGGCCAAGGTCATCATGGCCGATTTCTACAACCACATTCCTGCCGGCTGCACCATCGGCCACGTGACCACTACGGGCTACGGTGAGGCGCTGCTCATCGAGGCCCTCAAGGCCGATTCCGGCGAGATCGAGACCGTCGCGCACCTGCGCGGCGCCAAGGCGTTCCTGCCCGGCGTCGAGTTTATTCTGGACATTGGCGGCCAGGACATGAAGTGCCTGCGCGTCAAGGACGGCGTCATCGAGCACATCATGCTCAATGAGGCCTGCTCGTCGGGCTGCGGCAGCTTTATCGAGAGCTTCGCCGTCTCCATGGACATGGACGTGCGCGCGTTTGCCGATGCCGCCATCCACGCCAAGGCCCCGGTCGACCTGGGCAGCCGCTGCACGGTCTTTATGAACTCGCGCGTTAAGCAGGCGCAAAAGGAAGGCGCCACGGTGGGCGACATCGCGGCCGGCCTGTCCTATTCCGTCATCAAGAATGCCCTGTTCAAGGTCATTAAGCTGCGCGACCCCAAGGAGATCGGTAGTCAGGTGATCGTCCAGGGTGGCACCTTTATGTCCGATGCCACGCTGCGCGCGTTTGAGCAGCTCACCGGCGTGCATGCCGTGCGCCCCGACATCGCCGGCTGCATGGGCGCCTACGGTGCGGCCCTGCTCGCCCGCGATCGCGCCGGTGCCGACGGCACCTCGACCATCCTTTCGGCCGAGGACATCGCGCACCTCACCGTGACGCAAAAGCACGTCCGCTGCGGCCGTTGCTCCAACAACTGCCAGCTTACCGTCAACGACTTTGGCGGCGGTAGGCGCTTCATTACCGGCAACCGCTGCGAGAAGGGTGCCGGCCACAAAAAGCAGAAGACCGAGGCCCCCAACCTCTTCAAAAAGAAAAACGAGCTGCTCTTTAACCGCGAGGTGCTGAGCCCCGACGAGGCCCCGCGCGGCACCGTCGGCATCCCTCGCGCGCTCAACATGTACGAGAACTATCCCTTCTGGCACGCGTTCTTTACGCGCCTGGGCTTTAGCGTGCAGCTGTCCGACCAGTCGAGCAAAAAGACCTATCAGGCGGGCATCGAGTCCATGCCGTCCGAGAGCGTGTGCTATCCGGCCAAGATGAGCCACGGCCATGTGATGAACCTCATCGACCGCGATGTCGACTTCATTTGGATGCCGTGCGTGCGCTGGGAGCGCAAGGAGGATCCGACCGCCGGCAACTGTTACAACTGCCCCATCGTCATGAGCTACCCCACGGCGTTGGCACTCAACATCGACGAGATCCGCGAGCAGAACATCGAGTTCCTGTATCCGTTTGTGCCCTATCATGACAAGACCGAGCTCAAGCGCCGCCTGTACCAAGTGCTCGCCGTCGACCGCGTGGCCGATGCCGAGGCTGGTCGCGGTCGCGTGCGCGGTCCTAAAATCACGCGCTCCGAGGTCGATGCCGCCGTCAACGCCGCCTTTGAGGCCGATGCGCGTTTCCACGAGGACATCCAGACCATGGGCGAGGAGGCTCTTAAGTGGGTCGAGGACCACGGTGGCCATGGCATTGTGCTCGCCGGTCGCCCCTACCACAACGACCCCGAGATCAACCACGCCTTGCCCGAGCTTATCTCGAGCTTTGGATTCGCGGTCTTTACCGAGGATTCGCTTGCGCACCTGGTGAAGCCCGAGCGTCCCATCCGTGTCGTCGACCAGTGGATGTACCACAGCCGCCTGTACGCCGTCGCCCGTTTTGTGACGATGCGCAACGACCTTGACCTGATCCAGCTCAATTCCTTCGGCTGCGGCCTCGATGCCCTGACCACCGATCAGGTGCAGGAAATCCTTGAGGCCAGCGGCAAGATTTACACCGTGCTCAAGATCGACGAGGTGTCGAACCTGGGCGCCGCGCGCATCCGCATTCGCTCGCTCATGGCTGCCCTCAAGGACCAGGAGGCCGAACGTCTGGCCGAGGCAACCGCCGCGGGCGAGGCTTACGAGCAGGGCGATGCCGCGCCGGTGGCGCCTTCCACGGATGCTCCCGCGTTTGCGAGCCGCAAGTACACGTTCGAGGCACAGCGTGAGAGCGCCTCGACCGCATGGCCCAAGGTGCCCTTTACCGAGCAGATGCGCGACGAGGGCTATACCATCCTGTGCCCGCAGATGGCGCCGATCCACTTTGACCTGGTCAAAGAGGTGTTCCGCGGTGCCGGCTACAACTTGGAGCTGCTGCCCTCGACCGACCACGATGCCGTCGAGGCTGGCCTGCGCTATGTGAACAATGACATTTGCTACCCGTCGATTCTGGTGACGGGCCAGATTATGGAGGCCATCGAGAGCGGTCGGTACGACCTGTCCAAGACCGCCGTGGTCATCAGCCAGACCGGCGGCGGCTGCCGTGCCTCCAACTACATCGCGCTCATCCGCAAGGCCCTGCGCGAGAGCGGCCACCCCGAGATCCCCGTGATCTCGCTTTCGGCCGTGGCGCTGGGCGAGGACAACCCCGGCTTTAAGCTGAGGCCGGCGCTGCTTAAGCAGGCAGTCTACGCGGTGCTCTTTGGTGACGTGATGATGCAGATGCTCTACCGCTGCCGCCCGTACGAGGCCACGCCCGGTGCCGCCAACGCGCTCTACGAGGAGTACATGGCGCGTGCCCGCAAGCTGGCGCCCAAGTTTAACCGCCACAACTACACCAAGCTGTGCCGCGAGGCCATCCGCGCGTTCGACACCATGCCGCTCGTGGGCGAGGGCACCAAGCCGCGCGTGGGCGTGGTCGGCGAGATCTTGGTCAAGTTCCACCCCACAGCCAACAACCACGTGGTCGATGTCATCGAGCGCGAGGGCTGCGAGGCCGTGGTACCGGGCCTGCTCGACTTCTTCCTGTACTCCATGAGCAACGCCGAGCTGCAGAAGGACGAGTTGGGAAGTTCTGCCACTACGCGCGCGGGCATGCAAGCGCTCATCAAGCTTGTGGACTGGATGCGCACGCCGGTGGAGGAGATGCTCGAGAAGTCCCGCCGCTTTGAGGCGCCCGAGCGCATCGGCACCATGGCCGACAAGGCCCGTACGGTACTTTCGGTGTGCAACAACATGGGCGAGGGCTGGTTGCTCACGGCCGAGATGCTCGACCTGATCGACCATGGTGCGCCCAATATCATCTGCACGCAGCCCTTCGCGTGCCTGCCCAACCACGTGGTGGGCAAGGCCGTGATCAAGGAGCTGCGCCGCCAGCATCCCGAGAGCAACATTGTCGCGGTGGACTACGACTCCGGTGCGTCCGAGGTCAACCAGCTCAACCGTATTAAGCTCATGATCAGTGTGGCCAAGGAGAACATGCGCGCCGGCAAGGGCTTTAAGCTCGAGAAGGTGGCGCCGCTCGCGATGGACGAGGTCACCGGCCAGATGCGCGCCCACGACGGCTGCGTGAGCTGCGGGCCGGCCAGCGAGGAGGCCGTGGCGTCGGTCGCCGAGCGCCTGGGACGCGGCATTAAGGAATAACTGGCCTGCTTTGGGCTAGATATGAGACAAACGGGTGGCAGCCGTGCCGGCTACCACCCGTTTTTGCTGGACATATGTTGCGTAAACGCCCTAACTATCACCCTTTGCGAACTTAGATTTCGGAAGTATGCGGCAAAATCTGAATAGGCCGAGCACACCGGATATATCCAAGCGCTGTACCTGCGGTTTTATTGGCGAAAAACCAGGATGTGCTCAAGAGTTCCGGAATTTGCCGCATACTTCCGAAAATGACGTCTCGGTGGCACCATAAATTGCCCTTGAAGCCCTGAGATAATGAACATATGTAGCCGTTTGCCGCGAAATACCGCCCGTTTATAGAACCCAACCCCTGCGCGTGCCATCCTTACGGTTGAATAAATACACATCTATGGAATTACGTAAGAGAGGACCGTTCCATGAGCTACGTTTGTGTTGCCGGCGGCGGCGTGTTGGGAAGCCAGATTGCCTTTCAGGCTGCCTACTGCGGCTTTGATGTAACGATTTGGCTGCGCAGCGAGGGCAGCATCGGCCGCACCCAGCCCAAGATCGATCACGTGCGCAAGGAGTACATCGCGGCAATCGAGGGCATGGCGGACGGTACGGGCGAGTGGTGCGCCGGTATCGCCGATGGCACCCAGCCCTTCGACAAGGAAGCGGCGCTCGCCGCCGTCGAGCGTGCCTACTCCACACTCAAGCTGGAGCTCGATCTTGCCAAGGCCGTGGCCGACGCCGACCTGGTCATCGAGTCTATGGCCGAGGACACCCAGGCAAAGATCGACTTCTACAAGAAGCTCGCCCCGGTTCTGCCGCAAAAGACCGTCATCGTGACCAACTCATCCACGCTGCTGCCGAGCACCTTTGCCAAGTACACCGGCCGTCCCGAGAAGTACCTGTCGCTGCACTTTGCCAACTCCATCTGGAAGAACAACATGACCGAGGTCATGGCACAGGACCAAACCGACAAGCGCTACTTCGACGAGCTCGTCGACTTTGCCAACGATATCCGTATGCTTGCCCTGCCCGTCAACAAGGAAAAGAACGGCTACCTGCTCAATTCCATGCTGGTGCCGTGGCTGCTTTCGGGCCTTGACCTGTATGTCTCGGGCGTGAGTGACCCCAAGAGCATCGACCTCGCGTGGACGCGCGGCACCGGCGCTCCCAAGGGGCCGTTCCGCGTGTTCGACACCGTGGGCATCCAGACGGCGTACAACATCGTCATGCAGTACCAAAAGGTCCCGGGCTTGGTGAGCCCGCTGCTCAAGAAGATGATGATGCCCTACAACTTTAAGGCTATGGCGTCCGTCCTCAAGAAGATGCTCGACGAAGGTAAGCTGGGCGAAAGCTCGGGCGAGGGCTTCTTTACGTACTAAAAATGATCTCTTGGGGGCGGAAGCGTTGAGGATCTACGGTAGTATGCGACAAGATCTGAATAGGTCGAGCAAGAGCTGTAGCGCGCGTTGACGTTTGCCCAATAGAACGCAAAAATGCACCGTTCGCCGATACTCCTCTCGCGAGTGGTTGCCATATGGTTTGATGTTGGAAACATATGATTGCCGACAGGCCGTAGGTGACATTCGCCATGATATCGGAGGTACCAAGTATGTTTCGTGCTCCGTTAAACAAGTATCGGGCTGGCTGACATGAGCCGCCGTTTTGTCTCGATAACCGTTGCAGTGGTTTGCCTGGCGGTGCTTCTGGGCGCTATAGGGCAGTTCGCTATAAGTCGAGAAACATCCTATATGCAGGAATGTGCTTCCGAAGGCTTTGCCATTGACGGTTACTATCGGGATGACGAAACAAGTCGGGAAACCCTGGCTTTTCTTGAGGAGGACAACTGTCGATGGCAGCTGGTCGACCAAGACGGAATCTGCACAGACGGGCAGTTTAAGCGTACGGATGACCCCAACATCCTGATATTAAAGAAGGAAAACGGCGAAGAATTCGGTACGGTCCACGTGGCGTATATTTCGCGCCGACGCGATCAGGGCTTGCTCTACCTATTTAGAGATACCAGGGTGACCCGTTTTTATCTGGTGAGTACCGGTCCGGCGTTTATAGTGGAGTCTGGCGATGTCGATGTGGAAAGTTGATTCACGGCAATAAATCAGCGAGCGGAGCGCGGCCATGGACCGCGTCACGCTATTTGCTCGTGGCCCGCGTCACGTCTGCGCCATGTCGTGACTCGCGGCTGCGCGCATCCATCCCACGTCGCGTATTACTGCACATCAAACTCCACGCGATCGAGCTCGGGCACATTGAGGTCGATGAGCTTGCGGGCTACACGGCGGTCGTGTGCCCCAAGCGCCTCGCTTGTCGTCACATGGGCGACAACCTCGCGCTCGACAAGGCCCTCCTCCTCGCCTTCGGTGGCCGAGGTCTCGACGGCAACGGTGTAATCCTTAAAGCCCGGCAGCACCGCGGCAAGCTCGCGCGTGGTTTCGGTGACGCCGTAACCGTCCTGCACGCCGACCTGCGCCGAGCCAATAGACCCCGCCGTCATAACGATGCAGGGGATGGCAAAGATCACCGTGCCCACGATGATGCGGCGGCGCACCTTGTGTGACAGCTCATCGACCTCGGCGTTTTCCTCGGCGGTCACAATGCCGTCGCCGTTGAGGTCGCGCTTGAGCGGCACGCGCAAAAGAAGCAGCACGGCTTCGGCAGCCAGTGCGATAAAGACCACGTTGATGCCAAACTCGTAGAGGGCCGAGAGAAACAGCGACCCGCTCGCGATGGCGATGCCATAGCCCGCCGCGCACAGGGGCGGCATGAGCGCGGTCGCCACGGCCACGCCGGCGATGAGCGTGGCGGGTTCCTGGTCGCGCGAGTTGCCCAGTCCGCCCGCAAAGCCGCCCGCGAGCGCGACGGCAAGGTCCCACATAGTCGGTGTCGAGTTGTCGATGATGGCGGCCGTGGTGGTGCCAAGGGGCGAGAGCTTAAAGTACAGCGTGGACGTGATTAGACAAAAGACCATCTGCAGCGCGAGGCCGGCAATTGCCTCGACGGCAATCTCGCGGTCGAGCGTGGCAATGCCGTATGCCATGGCAAGGACCGAGCCCATGAGCGGGCAGATGAGCATGGCACCTACAATGGCGATATCCGAGTCGATATCGAGGCCGATGCTCGCGATCAACATGGCAATGATCAGGATGCATAAGTGTGAGCCAGTCAGGCGCGCCCCGTTTACAAAGCGCTTGCGAATCACGTGATAGGGCGCGCGTCCCTCGCGTATGTTGAACGCCTGCTTAAGGAAACGGGTGGCATTCTCCATGGCCTCGCTGTGTGCAGGGCGTATACCGTGACGACGATGATGACGCTCGCGCAGCCGCTTGATCTGTTGTTTGTCGAGTTCCATGCTTACCTCGTTTAGCTTCTGAGCCGCTTCTTGCGTCTGTCGTCTTTACTCTACACCGCGTTAGGCGAGGTGTCAGACAAGGTTTGTTGACCTGGAAGTCAGGACAATCGACATGGCTAAAACGCCGTGAGGATCATAAGAGTCAAATAGACAAAAAAGCGCGGGGCCGGTTTGATTCCGACCCCGCGCTCTGCGCTGGTGCGTTGTTGTTCGGCCTACCCCAGCAGGCTTAAGCCCACGGAGACAAACGCCAGGATAACGCCGACGATGGACTCGCCGCCGAGCAGGCCACTGGCAACGACCAGGCCCTGCTCCTGGAAGGCGGCATCCTTGGCGGCCTTCTCCTCGTCCGAAAGACTGGCAGTAGCGTCGCGGTGTGCGGCCCACTTATCGTAGGCAAGCTTGACGCAGGAGCCCAAGAAGGCCGTGAGCGACATGTAGAACGGCAGGTAGACGCCCAGGCCGATCATCATGGCAGGAATGCCGAGCCAGTACATGACGATGCCGGCGATAAAGCCGCCGGCAAACCACGGCACGCTCGGAATGCCCGAGACCATGGTGGCGACCACGCTTGCCTGTGCGGCCACGAAGCTTTTGTCGGGACCAAAGGCATCCGGACCATAGGCGGTAACCAGCGCGACCATGACGGCCGCGGCGACCAGGGCGCCCACGATGCCGCCGATGGCCTGGCCGATCCACTGCGCACGCGGGTTGGTGCCCAGCACGGCGCCGGCCTTAAAGTCGTTCATGACGTCGCCCGCAAGGCCGCACGCCACGGCTACGATGCCGGCGATAAAGAACAGCTTGACCTGAGCGATCTGTGCGAAGGCAGCCACGATGAGCATGACGATGAGGCCAAAGATCTCCATGGGGTCGATGCCCGTCTGGCCGCAGCTCTGTGCGCTCATAATGGTAGTGACAAAGGTGAACAGCGTCACGATGACGGCCGGAACGGGGCCAAGGTCGAGCGCGATGGCTACGATCACGGCGATGGCGGCAGCACCCAGGCCGATGATGCCGGCGTCGAGCTTAAGGGAGCCCGAGATGAGCGACTGCTCGTCGGTGTCGGTGGAGCTGTCGGCGGCAAGACCGCGGACGATACCGGCGACCTGCGGCAGGATGTCCTTGAGGACGACGGCGACGCCAAAGCCCATCATGAGGCCCATGCCCAGGGACTTGACGATGCCCTGCGCAGTCACAACGTCGAACAGACCGGCAGCGGTGCCACCCACGATGATGCCAAAGTTGCCCAGCAGGGCGCCGGCAAACCAGAAGGCGACCGGGGCGAAGCCCACGAGGAAGCCGACGGAGAGCAGCATGGGCGAGTTGTAGATGCCAAAGGTCACGCCGGGGATGTTGAGCGTGCATAGCATGCTGGGCACCACGCCCAGGGCGTCGCGAAGCACGCTGTAGATGCCTGCGATGGCCATGGAGCCAAAGAGCTGCTTGCCGGTCTTGCCGCCGGCCTCGGTCGCGCGCAGGGTCTGAGCTGCGGCGTTGCCGGTGGGGAACTCAAGCGCGGCATCCACGATAAAGTGACGGTGAATGAGTGCCGTGGCCAGCAGGCCCAGGATGGTGCCGGCGAGTGCCACGATAAACATGTCGAGCCAGCTAATCTGGTCGGCATAGCCCAGCATCCAGGCGCCCGGGATGGTAAACGCCAGGCCGCCGGCGACCATGGCGCCTGCGGACATGATGGTGTGGGTGACGTTTGCCTCGCTGAGGCTGGCGTTGCCCATGAGCTTAAGGAAGAACAGCGAGATGACGGCAGCGAAGACGATCGGCCAGGGGAGAGCGCCCATCTTGAGGGCGGTGTAGGCCGAGCTTGCCGTGATAATCACGCAGCCAAGGACGCCGATGACGACGCCGCGCAGCGTGAGTTGCCCGCGCATCGAGGCGCGGTTCGAGGGATTGCTCATATAAAACTCCTTTGCGTATATCCGCTTCCCCCGGGAGCGCCGTTACGGATACGGCGCGGGAAGTCGGGTTACCAAGGGCCGCCGCGTGAGCTCGCGTACGACCGCGCATCAGTATAGCCGCAACCTAGCCATTTTGGGATGACTGGTTTAGGTAGGCGATATACTGCTGGGCAGACGAAAGGAGCGCCGACGATGCTTAATGGGTGCGCATATATATTGACGGTCGACGTGGGCAACACGTTCATTCGCTTTGGCCTGTTTGCAGAGGATTCGGCCGCGGCGCAGGAATGTCCGCTTGCGACATGCGAGATCACGACGCCGTCGAGCATTACGGCCGACGAGGCACGCATGCGACTTGTACAGGTCATGGGCGCGCTCGCCGCCGATGCAGGTGTGCCCGGGGTGCTTGCACCCGCCGCGGCCGTGCTGAGCTGTGTAGTCCCGGCGCTCGAGCGCCCTTGGAAGACGGCGCTTTCCCGCACCTGCACGGGGCGCGTGCTCACCGTGGGGCCGGGTCTCAAGACCGGCATGCCTGTGCACTACGATGACCCGGCCGAGATCGGTCCCGACCGCATCGCCGATGCCGTGGAGGCCCGCGCCGTCTAAGGCTCGCCGTGCATCGTGATCGACCTGGGCACGACGACCAATATCGAGGTCATCGACGCGCACGGTACCTTTGTGGGCGGCGTTATCGCGCCAGGCCTGGCCCTCGGCGCCCGTTCGCTTTCGGCGGCAGCAGCGCGCCTACCCCAGGTTGAGCCCTCGGCGCCAACGCACGTCATCGGACGCAACACGCGTGAGGCCATGCGCTCGGGTGTGGTTTTGGGCGAGGTAGCCCGCATCGACGGCATGCTCGACATGGTGCTTGCCGAGATGCGCGCGACCAAGGCCGCGGGGGAGGGCGACGTGCCCATCGTCATTACCGGCGACGACGCCGAGGCACTCGCGTCGCTGGTCGGTCACAGCCTGACGGTAGACGACGCACTGACGCTGCGGGGTCTCGCCGAGCTCTACCGTATCAACCAAAAACCCCGCCGCGTGTAAAAGTGAGGGCGCCGGTGGGACAAACGCCTCCACCTTTCACCTGCTACAATGGGTCAAACTATTGCGATTACGGAGGTGTCTGCCATGTCGGACGATCTTCATCAAACTTCGTCAGGCAAACGCCTGGACGTCATTAGCTGGGACGAGTTCTTTATGAGCGTGGCCATCGCCGCGCAGCGCCGCAGCAAGGACCCCAACACGCAGGTGGGTGCGTGCATCGCCAGCACCAACCACCGCATCCTTTCGGTGGGCTACAACGGTACGCCCTCGGCGCTCAACGACGACTTTTTCCCGTGGGGTACGAGCGACGACCCGCTACAGGACAAGCACAACTACGTGGTGCATGCCGAGGCCAACGCCGTGCTCAACTACCGTGGCTCGCTCAAGGACCTCGAGGGTTCCACGGTTTACGTCACGCTGTTCCCGTGCCACGACTGCGCCAAGATTTTGGCGCAGGTGGGTGTGGGCGAGGTTGTCTACCTGGACAACAAGTACGCCGACACCGACGACGGCCGCATCAGCCGCCGCATTCTCGACTCCTGTGGCATCAGCTACCGCCAGGTTATCGTCGATGTTCACATCGGCACCGAGGGGCAGGCTCAGCAGTAGCGCGTGGCAACGCCAGCCGGCAACAAAAGGCAGCTAAAAGATCCCCGTCCCAAATTGACTGCTCGTGAAAGTCGTGTCCGCGCGCATGGATGGCTCGTGAGCGGGTACATGGCTGTAGTAACATAGCCCCTGTCCGCGGGCGTGCCCGCGTTATTGTGAGAAAGGAGCCCCTGTGGCTGTTAACGAAGAGCTGCTTAAGAAGGTTCTTGAGGAGATCCGCCCCAACCTACAGGCTGACGGCGGCGATATGGAGTATGTGGGCGTCGACGACGAGGGCGTCGTCAAACTGGAGCTGCAGGGTGCCTGCGCCGGCTGCCCTATGAGCGCACTGACCCTGTCCATGGGTATCGAGCGTATCCTCAAGGAGCATGTGCCCGGCGTTACCCGTGTCGAGCAGATTAATGCCTCCGGCGAGGCCGAGGATCTGTACGACGAGTACGCGCCGTTCTAAGATGCGAAAGCTGCGGACGGCATACTCCGCATAGACGTTACGCCCAAATATGCGGCTGCGAGCGCAAGGCCCGCGGCCGTATTTGTATGTAGGGAGTAGGAGGGTCGACATGCTCAACGACTTCTACCATATGCTTGATCCCGTCGCGATTTCGGCGGGCCCCATCACTATCTACTGGTATGGTCTGGCCTATGTGGTCGGCGCCCTGCTCACGGCGGTCGTCATGTACCGCACGCAGCGTCGCTGGGGCTTTAGCATCACGATTGACGACCTGACGAGTGTCGTGGTCGGCGTGGTCTTTGGCCTTATCATCGGCGCCCGCCTGTTCTACGTCATCTTTTACGGCGACGGCTACTACTGGGCACATCCGCTCGAGATCTTTGCCACCAACGAAGGCGGCATGAGCTTCCACGGTGGCCTGGTCGGCGGCATCTTGGGCGGCATCATCGTGTGCCGCATGTATAAGCTCGACGCATGGACTCTGGCAGACCTTGCCGTCATCGGCGCGCCGCTGGCCTTGTGTCTGGGCCGTTGTGCCAACTTTGTCAACGGTGAGCTGTGGGGCAAGCCGACCGATCTGCCCTGGGGCGTGGTCTTCGGTGACACCGCGGGCGATATGCCGCGCCATCCTTCCCAGCTCTATGAGGCGTTTCTTGAAGGCATCGTGCTCTTTTGCATCCTGCAAGTGCTCAGTCGCAAAAAACCGCTGCTGCCCCAGGGTACGTTTATGGGCGTGTTCGTGATGGGGTACGGCATCGTCCGCTTTCTCGTTGAGTTCGTGCGCGTGCCCGATGCGCAGCTGGGCTATCTGCTGGGCGGCGTCATCACCATGGGTCAGCTGCTGAGTTTGCCTCTCGTAATCGCCGGCCTGGCGCTCATCATCTTCGCCCGACACCGCAACCGTCCCCAGCGCATCTACCTGGACGCCTAATCACCAAAACCACCACAAAGGGGACAGGCACCTTTGTGGTGGTTTGCTGGGCAACGATGACAGAACCGTAACGTTTCCCCAGATAAAACCTGCCAAAATTAACCTGTCCCTTTTTGGCAGGTTTCTAGAAAGGCTTTCGGACTGTGAAGGATTCCGATCTCTCCACAACGGCTGCGCGCGACGCGGCCCGCATCGTCTGGTTTAAGCGCTACCCCGCCAAGCAGACGCTCATCGCATTTCTGCTCGCGCTGTTGGCGACCACGGCGTTTTCCATCGATCCCGCCCCGGTGTCGAGCAACGCAGTCTTGGCGATTGACCCCAAAGCCTCGGGCATGCTGTACGTGTGCTACGAGGTGCTCCTCTCGTTTGCCGGCCATACCGACGCGGTCATGCTGCTTGCGCTTGCCTGCCTGCTCACGCTGCCGTTTCGCTACGTGTTCTTTGGCCGTGGCGACACCTGGCGTCCATCGATCATTCTGCCGTCGCTGTTTTTCGCCATCTGCATGGTGTTCGGCCGCAGCTACGACCTCACCGACTCGGCCGAGATTGTTCTTGGCGACAAGGCCCGCATCATCTGCGCCTGGATTGGCGGCGCGGGCTGGATGCTCCTAGCGATCGTGGCCTTCTATCTGGCTTTTGAGTGTCTGGATTGGCTGAGCTCCCGACGCATCCCGTTTTCCGAGGCGCACTTTGGCCGCATATGGCGTGTGGCTCACGCCGTGCTCTCGGTCCATCCCTTTGCCGGGCCCTTCCTGGTGCTTATGATCGCCTGGGCGCCCACGCTCATCGCTTCGCTGCCCGGCCTTTTTATGGGAGATACGGGTGCGCAGATTCGCCAGTGGTTCAACTATCCCAACGGCACGAGCGACTACCTGCGCCTACTCAACCCCAACGTGCTGCTCAACGGGCATCATCCCGTAGTGCACACGGCCATTATCGGCTCGTGCGTTCAACTGGGGCTTTCGCTGTTCAACAGCGCTAACGCGGGCCTCATCATCTATACCTGCGCTCAATTTGTCATCACGGCTGCCTGCATGGCCTATTCCATCTCGTCGCTGCGCAAGCTGGGCGTGAGTCTGCCGGTCCGCGGCGTGATCTTGCTGTTCTTTGTGTTTATGCCCATGTTCTCCAACTACGCGGCCCTGCTTACCAAAGATGTGCTGTTTGCCGACGCGTTTTTGGTGCTGTTGGTGCAGACCGTGAAGCTCGTGGCCTGCGGCCTGCCCCGTCGCGAGGCCAATGCCGAGCGTGCGGGCGAACAGAGGCCCGTGCTCTTTGCGCGCCATGACTGGCTGCTGCTCGCTCTGGGTGCCATGGGTTCCACGTTTCTGCGCAACGGCGGCCTGGTGTTTCCCCTGGCGGCATGCGTAATCGCGGCGGCGTTTTGCGCATGGGACGCGCATGTGGCTCGTCGCGCAGCCAAGCAGGCTGGT
>URZJ01000017.1 GCA_900552395.1 uncultured Collinsella sp.
GTCCTCGGACATGCAAGAAGCCCTCGCTGCGCACTTCGTGCGGCGAGGGCTTCTTGTGTCCTGCGGAATATTTTGGGAGGTAGCCCAAACAGCCCCGGCGGGGTCCTGTGTAGTCACCCTTTAGGCGGAACTCTCCTAATTATTTGGATGAGTCGTCTACTTACTTGTACTGTTACCGTCTTCCCACTGTTGTTGGGGTATGCTTTGTTCGTATGTAAACGTATGACATGTTGATGAGGGGAGGGTGCTATGGCTCGCGAGGGCGCTCGTTCTAAGGATTCTGCTAAGCCTGGCATCAAGGAAGTTGCAGCGGTGGCGGGGGTTTCGCCTACTACGGTATCTCGCGTGCTTAATAATCGCGGCTACATTAGTCAGGAAACCCGCGATAAAGTCCATGCGGCGATGGAGCGCATCAATTACACGCCCAACGATATCGCCCGTGCCATGCTCAACGGTCGCCTGAACCTTATCGGCATGATCGTTCCCTTTGTGAGCAGCCCGTTCCATGCTCAGGTTGTGCAGGCGGTCGAGCGCACGTTGGCGGAAAACGGCTTTAAGATGTTGCTGTGCAACAGCGCCAATCGGCCCGATCTTGAGCGTTCCTATATTGACATGCTCCGCCGCAATATGGTCGACGGTGTAATCGTCAACTCCCTCAATATCGGTGCCGAGGCATATGCCGAGATGGGCTTGAGCCTGGTTGGCATCGACTGCGATCTTGGCGAGGGCTCTGTCCAGATTGCAAGTGACAGCTATGGCATCGGCGAGCTCGCCACGCGCCGTCTGATTGATGACGGCTGCAGGCGTATCCTGTGCCTGCGTAGCAATAGCCGCATGCGCATGCCTGCCAATAAGCGTACCGATGCCTACCTCGATGTTGTTGAGCAGGCCGGTTTGTCCGCGCTTGTTCGTGAGGTCGAGTTCGTTAAGCCCGACGACGAAAAGCGCGCGGTTGTCGCGAAGATCCTCGATGAGAACCCCGATATTGACGGCATCTTTGCGGGAGACGACACGATGGCGGCCATCTGCCTCAACGTGATGAAGCAGCGCGGCTTGAGTGCTCCGGACGATATTAAGGTCGTGGGCGCGGATGGTGCCCGCCGCACCATGACGTTTATGCCTGACCTAACAACCGTATGCCAAGATATCGATCGCATCGGAGAGCTCGCGGCGCAATCCATCATCGCTCTGATTAACGGCGATAAGCCCGAATCGAATATAAAACTCCCCGTTGAACTTATTGAGGGCAAAACCGCGTAGTTCATCCCGTGCTAAAAGAATTCCTCAAACGCCTCTGATGACCGTTCGCCGGCATATGTCAACCGTTTGCCGACGACTGGAACTGCGAAAAGACGTATTGGTGTGAAAACGTTTGACATATGAAAACGGTTGACATATCTTGCAGTTGTACCGAGTTAGTATCTTGTGGGAAAGGAAGTCTCGGATGCACAAGGTGTATTACCAGCCTGAGGGAATTTGGGTAGGCGACATCATGCCGTACGGCGAGGACGGCACGTTCTATCTCTATCACCAGCGTGACACGCGTAACCCTGGACCTTTCGGAGAGCCGTTTGGCTGGGCGCTCGCTACGACCAAGGACTTCGTCAATTACAAAGACTTTGGCGAGAGCCTTGAGCGTGGCGGCGACGAGGAAGTCGACCAGTATGTTTATGCCGGCACGGTGTTTAAGGTGGGCGACAAGTACCATGCGCTCTACACTGGTTGCAATCGCGATAAGGTCCGCGCACGCTTGATGAAGCAGGTTCTTCTTCACGCAACGAGTGACGACGCCGTCAAGTGGGAGAAGAACATCGCTGAGACGCTGCTTCCGCCCCAGGAGGGTTACGATGACCGCAACTGGCGCGACCCCTTTGTGCTTTGGGATGAGGAGAACGAAGAGTACATGCTCATCCTCGGCACGCGTGTGGGCGAGGACAAGCGTCTGATGACCGGTCGTCTGGTCAAGTTCACCTCCAAGGACCTGGATACCTGGGAGTTCCAGGGCGACTGGTGGAATCCGGGCCTGTACACCATGTTCGAGATGCCTGATCTCTTTAAGATGGGCGACTGGTGGTATCTGGTGTTCTCCGAGTACAGTGATGGCAACAAGACCCGTTACCGCATGTCTCGCTCTATCAACGGTCCTTGGATCACTCCTGCGGACGATTCCTTCGATGGCCGCGCGTACTATGCCGCGCGTACCGCATTTGATGGCGAGCGCCGCGTTCTCTTTGGTTGGGTTCCTACGCGTGACGAGGGCGGTGACCCCAGCTCTTACCTGTGGGGGGGCACCTTTATGCCTCTCGAGATCGTTCAGCGTGCCGACGGAACGCTCGGCACCAAGCTCCCCGACAGCATGCTTGGCGCCTTTGGCGAGGCTAAGGCAGTCGAGGCCTTTGAGCTTTCCTGCGAGTCGGGCAAGGTCGAGCAGGTGCTCGCCGCGGATGCCGGTTCCACCTATATGCTCGATGCCGACATCGAGCTCGCCGGTGACGCTGCCGGCTTCTCGGTGAAGCTTGCCGAGGACGCCGAGTCCGGTCTTGCCTATGAGTTCCGCGCCAACCTGCGTGAGGGCAAGCTCGAGTTTACGGCGGCCCCCCAGTATCCGTGGTTCCAGGTCAACAACATGGGCCTCGAGCGTCCGTTGTTCTTTAAGGGCGAGGGCACTCATCATGTGCGCCTGGTCGTTGACGACGATATCGCGACCATCTTTGTCGATGATGTTGCGCTTAACGCGCGCTTCTGCAATAAGCAGGGCCAGGGTGTGGCGCTGACGGTCACCGACGGTACGCTCAAGTGCGCAAATGCAACGATCGCGTCTCTGTAATGGCATCAAAACGTTTTATGATTTCGTAAGGGAATGGAGAGGAACATGGACTACAAAGTAGTGTCTCAGCAAGTCGTCGATAACGTCGGCGGTCTGGAGAACATCGAGGGCGCCACGCATTGCGTTACGCGTCTGCGTCTGGTGCTCAAGGATACGAGCAAGTACAACAAGGCCGAGCTCGAGAACATCGATGGCGTCAAGGGCGTGCTGTACAACAGCGGCCAGCTCATGATCATCTTCGGTACCGGTACCGTCAACAAGGTTTACGATGAGTTTATGGCTCTGACGGGCGTTAAGGAGATCAGCGCTTCCGAGGTCAAGGGCGCCGAGGCGGACAAGAAGGGCAAGTTCTTCTCGGTCCTCAAGGTATTCTCGGACATCTTTATCCCCATCATTCCCGCCTTCGTCGGCGCTGCAATCATCATCGGCCTTAAGTCACTGATCGTTGCCCACGGCCTCTTTGGCATGGAGGGCAGCCTCGCCGATCACAGCGAGTTCCTCAAGAACCTCGCAAGCTTCTTTGCCATTATCGCCACCACGTTCGACTACCTGCCTGTCCTGGTTATGTACAGCGCGGTCAAGCGTTTTGGCGGTAACCCGATCCTGGGCATCCTCGTCGGTATAGTCATGGTTCATCCGAGCCTTATGAACCGCAATGCGTTCGTTATGGACCCGACGGGTGCTGAGTATTGGAACTTTGGTCCGCTCTCCATTCCCATGGTTGCTTTCCAGGGCGGCGTGTTCCCTGCAATCCTGACTGCCTGGTTTATGGTCAAGGTCGAGAAGATTGCCCAGAAGTACATTCCCGAGGTCGTCTCGTTTGTCTTTGTCCCGACCGTTACCCTGATTCTTGCCAACGTCGCCCTGTTCACCGTGTTCGGCCCGCTCGGCAACCTGATTGGCGACGTCCTTGCCGGCGTAATCGATGTCCTGTACAACAGGATGGGCGTCTTTGGTGCCTTTGTCTTCGCTGCGTTCCTGCAACCGCTCGTCGTTACCGGTACGCATCAGTTCATCCAGGGTATCGAGGCTAATCTCGTTGCCACGACCGGCTTCAACTACATTCAGGCCATCTGGTCCGTTTCCATCATCGCCCAGGGCGGCGGCGCCATCGGCATGTATCTCATTCACAAGAAGCATTCCAAAGAGCGCAACATCTGCATGTCGTCCTTTATCCCGACGCTGGTCGGAATCTCCGAGCCCGCTATCTTTGCTGCAAACATGCGCTACTCGATCATTCCGTTCATCTGCGCTTGCATCGGTGCAGGCTGCGGCGGTGCCTTCGTGAAGCTCTTTGAGGTGCGCGCTATCGGCCAGGGTCTGACCGGCGTACTTGGCCTGCTCATCGTCACGCCCGAGACCCTCGTGTGGTATGTGGCTGGCAATCTGATCGCTTTCTTCGTCCCGATTATCCTGATCTTTGCCTACAACAAGGCAAAGGGCGTTCCGACCACCGATGAAGAGGGTGCAGGCGCCGGCTTTGATGTCAGCTTCTAATCCAGATCCGTCAAGGCAATGTACGGGTTGACCTGTTGGAGAAGGGCGTTTGGCTCGCATGGGCCGGGCGTCCTTCTCCTCTATAAGAAGGACGATTGAATGTTCGATCAAAAACATAGGGTGACGCGCTCGGACTACGAGCTGTGGCGTGCCGGGCAGGATGAGACTGCGGCTCGCATCGCGGCTGACCCCGATAGACTTCTGTTCCATGTGGAGCCCGAGCTTGGCTGGCTCAATGATCCCAACGGTTTGGTGCAGGTTGGTGATACATACCACATCTATCACCAATACGATCCGTTTGATGCCGCGCACGGCGGACCGGTGCTGTGGAATCATCTGACGACGAAGGACTTTGTGACGTACGAGAACCGCGGTCCCGCGCTATTCCCCGATTCAGATTTAGACTCGAGCGGTGCGTATTCGGGGTCTGCATTTATGCACGACGGCAAGATTCATTACTTCTATACCGGTAACGTCAAGCATTTTGACCGCGATGATTATGACTATGTGCTGACAGGGCGCGACCAAAATCAGCTTCACATGGTTACCGGGAACCCCGATAAATTGGGGGAGAAGCACATAGCTGCTGGTCCGGTCGATTACCCCGACGATATAAGTACACACGTGCGCGACCCCAAGATCCTGGAGCACGACGGTATCTACTATATGGTTCTTGGTGCTCGTACGAAAGACGACCGCGGTTGCGTGCTCGTCTATACCTCGCTCGATCTTGAGTGCTGGAAATATGCGACGCGTATCGAGCTCGGCGAGAAGTTCGGTTTTATGTGGGAGTGCCCCGATCTGTTTGAGCTTGATGGCGAGCTTATTCTCGTTTGTTGTCCGCAGGGCGTGCCCGCCGATGGTTGGCGTTACCAAAACCCGCATCAGTGCGTGTGGTTTCGTATTGAGGCCGATTGGGAGGCGCCTAGCTTTAAAATCGCCGGGCAGGGTATGCCCCCGATGGTCGATGCGGGTTTTGACTTCTATGCCCCTCAATCATTTGCAGATGCCGACGGTCGACGGATTATGATCGGTTGGGCCGGCTGCCCCGATGCAACGGCTCAAAACCCGACGGAGGAACGCGGATGGCAGTGCGCGCTTACCGTGCCGAGGGTGCTGAATATGCGCGACGGTAAGCTCTGTCAGTGGCCCGCGCGCGAGGTTGAGCAACTGCGCAAGGAGCGTGTTTCGGTGACCGCCGGAGAGACCGTCGGCTCTCCTGGTCGACTGTTTGATGCCGTCGTGTCGTGCCGGGGGACGAAGTCCATTGAGCTGGAAGTTCGTGAGGGCGTTGTCGTGTGCTTTGCCAACGGAATGCTCACACTTGATATGGGCGATGAGGGCTATGGACGCGACAAGAGGTCGGTTGAGCTCGACGAGCTTTACTGCCTGCGAGTCCTTTCGGATGCCACGATGCTCGAGGTATTTGTCAACGACGGCGAGGTTGCGCTTACGAGCCGCACCTATTCGTCTGCGGCGCCGGCGATGCGGTTGCGCGCCGAGGGCGACGCCTCGATGGAGTTTTACCGTCTGGCTCGCTAGCCGCATTGTGAGTGACCATGGCGTTTTGGATACACGGGCTTTCTTGGTGGCTACCGTTTATCGCATATAGCTACCGTTTGCGGAGTAAGTAACACTCATTACTAAACCGTGTAGAATCTCATGCAAGCACGGAGTATTTCAGGGAGACGCTGTCCTTTGTTGTGGCGAAGGGCGGCGTCTCTCTGGTGCTTGGGAGTCGTCGTTCAATTGGCCGGCGGGCGTGCACGTGTAATAAATAGCCAACGTTGAGATGGGTCGTGATGATAATGGGCAAGTACGTAATCGTGGTTGAGTCTGGTTCGGATGTGACACCGGAGCTCTGCGAACGCTATGGCATCGTGCGTGTACCCATGCATGTCACGATTGGCGACGAGACCGTCGAGGATGGCTCTATCGATCCGCTTGAGATTTACTCGCGCTGCAACGAGTTTGGTGTGATGCCCAAGACCAGTGGCTGTTCGCCAGCGGATTTTGCGCATGTGTACGACCGCATTCATGCCGAGCAGCCCGACGCGACCATTTTGCATCTTGCATATTCCGAGGCTACGACCTGTTCGCATCAGTCTTCAAAGATTGCGGCCCAGGGGCGCGACTACGTGTTCTCCATGGACACGCGCTTTGTCTCGGTAGGCCAGTCGCTCGTTGTCGTCGAGACCGCCAAATACATCGAGACTCATCCCGATGCCACCGTCGACGAGATCTTTGCATTTACGAACTCCGTCATGGACCGCGTGCTGCTGGGCTTTGTTCCTACGGACCTTGCCTTCCTTAAGGCGGGTGGTCGCTTGTCCAACGTCGCGTTTCTTGGCGCCCATCTGCTCAAGATTAAGCCCTGCATTGAGGTGACGGGCGGCAAGTTCGTGGCGACTAAGAAGTTCCGCGGCTCTATGCTCAAATGCGCCCGTGCCTTTATTGACCACATGGTTGCCAAGGGCGAGATTGACTACTCGCACATTGGCTTGGCATATTCGGTAGGTCTTTCCGAGGAGCTGCGCGACGACATGGAAGTCTATGCACACGACCTGGGCTTTAAGGACGTCACCTGGACTCAGGTCGGCGGCGTCATCTCGAGCCATTGCGGCCCGACCGCCTTTGGCGCGGTGCTTACGCTCAAGGCGTAAGGCCTGGCGACTATCGATTTCTATTGCCACGGCGGCGGGCGGGTTACGACAACCTTCCCGCCGCTTTTGCGCGGAGTCAAATAGGACGACCTAATTGGCCTCTAAAGCGTTTCGCCATGATGCGTATGGGCTAGAATGGCTCTGGCATTTATGTAGTTAAAACCAAAGAGAGGCAAGGTAGCGGGAATGGCTGAGATGACGCTCGAGGGTGTGGACGCTCGCCCCGAGGACTCCATGTTTGCCCTGGGTCGCGTACATTCGATTGAAACGATGGGTACGGTCGACGGTCCCGGCATCCGCTTCGTAGTGTTTGTCCAAGGCTGTCCCATGCGCTGCGCGTATTGCCACAACCCCGATACCTGGTCGGTTAAAGGCGGCACCATGGTGACCGTCGAGCACCTTATGGACGAGTTCCAGAGTAACCATGAGTTTTACCGCAGCGGCGGCATTACGGTTTCGGGTGGCGAGCCGCTTCTGCAGCCCGAGTTTTTGGCCGACCTGTTCCGTGCAATGCACAACAACCCCGATGGCCGCGTGCATACCTGCCTTGACAGCTGCGGATATGCGTTTGACCCCAACCACCCCGAGAAGTTCGAAGCTGTTCTCAACGAGACCGATATGGTGCTGCTCGACATTAAGCACGCCGATTCCGTCGAGCATAAAAAGCTGACCGGTTGCGATCCCGCACGCATTCTGGCGTTTGGTGATGAGCTTGCTCGTCGCAGGATCAAAGTCGTTATCCGTCACGTGGTGGTGCCGGGCATTACCGACACGGTGGAGGAGTGCGAGGCGCTCGGTCGTCTGATCGCCCCGTGGCACAACGTGGTGGGCCTGGAAATGCTGCCGTATCACACGATGGGTGTCGTCAAGTACGAGCAACTGGGGATTCCCTATAAGCTTGAGGGCGTACCTCAGATGGATACCGCGCGCATGCCCGAGCTGCGTAATGCCGTTATGACCGGCATGAAAAAGCGCCGCGTGGAGCTCAAAAACGCCATCGGATAGAGTGCCATTTTTGCCCCTTTATGATACCCGCGCTGCGCTGGTCTAGCGGCTTCGTATTGCGCGGTTGAGTCAAAATGCTGGTACCATACCGTGGATAGCAGTTTTCACGGGTTTGGGGGATGGTATGCCTACCATCGCAATCATCGGCGCACTCGAAAAAGAGGTTGCGCAGATTAAAGAAGAACTGAACGGCGCTCGTGTGGCACAAGAGGCGGGCTTGACCGTTGTCAGCGGCGAGCTCGACGGCTTGTCCGTTGTTGCTACGATCGCTGGCATGGGAACCGTAAACGCCGCGGCGGCAACGCAGCATCTGATCAGCAAATATGCCCCGCAGGCCGTTGTGTTTTCGGGCATTGCGGGTGGCCTAAACCCTAAGCTCCATATTAACGACGTGGTTATAGGCAAGTGCCTGCGTTATCTCGATACCGACACGGCGCTCATCGCCGAGTCGGCGCCGGGGCTTGAGGAATTTGCTTCGGCGTCGGCGTTGGCTGATGTTGCCGCCGCCGTGCTTGCCGAGCACGGGTTTGTGGACGCATCACTGGATGTAGCGGCTGCGGAGAAGGACCCCAAGCAGTTCCTGTGTGGCACTATCGCCACGGGTGACCGCTTTGTTACGGGTGACGCCATGCGTAACGCTGCGATTGAGGCCACGCATGCCGATTGCGTCGAGATGGAGGGCGCGGCAATTGCGCACATCTCGGCCAAGAATGGTGTCGATTGCCTGGTGCTGCGCGCTATCAGCGATAATTGTGACGAGGCATATGACGCGTTTTGCGAGCGCGAGTTCGATCTGGATGAGTACGCTCGCACCGCGAGCGGCATCACGCTTGACATCGTTCGTCGTATCGCCGCCGCGCAATAGCACGCCCGTTTTGTAAAAACCTACGACCAAGGAGTATCCATGGCCGATTCCATTAATTACCAGCTTGCCAAGTTCGTCGCCAGCTACGGCAAGGTTTCGCAGATCCCCGAGTCCACCTGTCCCGAGGTGAGTTTTGTGGGCCGTTCCAATGTGGGCAAGTCGTCCATCATGAACAAGCTCTTTGGTCGCAAGAACCTGGTCAAGGTTTCGAGCACGCCGGGCAAGACGAGCAACATCAATTTCTTCGAGGCCGACGACGTGCACTTTGTGGACCTGCCGGGCTACGGTTTCGCTCGCCGTTCCAAGGCCGAGCGCGACCGTTGGGCCGAGCTCATCGGCGACTTTTTCGACTCCGAGCGCAGCTTTAACCTGGTTGTGTCGCTGGTGGACATTCGCCACGACCCCAGCAAGCTCGATCATGACATGATCGACTACCTGCAGGGCAACGAGTTCAACTTTATCGTCTGCCTCACCAAAGCCGACAAGCTCAGCCGCACCCAGCAGGCCCGCCAGGCAGCAGCCATCAAAAAGCAACTCAACGTCCCGGCCGAAAACGTAATCATCACAAGCTCCCAAACCGGCACCGGCATCGACGAACTCAAGCGCCGCATCGCCGAGGCCTGCCTCTAATAAGTGCTCCAATCTAGTAAGAGCCCCTATCAATAAAAGGCCATAATTTCAGCCCGGCGCCCCTTCAAAGCGTGGGTCCCTGTAGACATCGCTAGCCACGTTGCCATAGGACCACCCAGGGGCATCCCCTTAAAAACATTCCGCAGCACGAGGCCCGCTTATCCGCAGCTCCGAAGGAGCAGGATAAGGGGGTTTCCATGGTCGAGGACGTTCTGAAAACTAAGTCCAGCACGGGCCCGGACGAAACAACCGACTACAGGTCGATGTGCGATTCCTTGATCGGGAACGGCTCGGCGAAGTGACAGGCGCAGCAGTGGCCCGGGGCAACTTCCTTAAACTCAGGAAGCTTCTCTGAGCAGATGCCCTGCGCGATCGGGCAGCGCGTGTGGAAACGGCAGCCGGTCGGCGGATCCAGCGGCGACGGCGGATCACCGGCGAGGATGATACGCTTGCGGGTCTTCTGGATATCCGGATCGGGCACCGGCACGGCAGACAGCAGCGACTGTGTGTACGGATGGTGAGGCTCGCTATAGAGCGTCTTCCAGTCCGAAACCTCGACCATCTTGCCCAGATACATAACGGCAACGCGATCGGAGATGTGCTGCACGACGGACAGGTCGTGGGCGATAAACAGATACGCCGTACCAAACTTGTCCTGAAGTTCCTTGAGCAGGTTCAGAACCTGGGCCTGAATGGAAACATCCAGAGCGGAAACGGGCTCGTCGCAGATGATCAGCTTGGGCTTCAAAGCGAAGGCGCGGGCGATGCCGACACGCTGACGCTGACCGCCCGAGAACTCGTGCGGATAGCGGTTGATGTGCTCGGGGTTCAATCCAACGACGTCGAGAAGCTCGCGAACACGCTCGATACGCTCCTCCTTGGTGCCCACGCCGTGAATAGTCATGGGCTCGGAGACGATCTCGCCGATGGTCATACGGGGGTTCAGCGAAGCATAGGGGTCCTGGAAGATGAACTGCATCTCGCGACGCATGTCCTTGATCTCATGCTTGCTCATCTCGGCAACATCTTTGCCCTGGAAGAACACCTTGCCGGCAGTCGGCTGGGTCAGGCGCATAATCGTGCGGCCCGTGGTGGACTTACCGCAACCAGACTCGCCAACCAGACCAAAGGTCTCGCCAGGATAAATCTCAAACGAGATGTCGTTCACAGCAGAGACGACGCGCTTGGAAAAGCGCTTGGCGAACATGCCGGACTCGGCGGGGAATTCCTTAGAGAGGTGCTCGACCTTCAGCAGCGGAGTGCGCTCGTTCTTATCTGCCATTTACGCCTCGCCTCCCTTCTCGGAATCCTTGCGCGTACGGGACGTCGCAGGAGCATTCTTGAGGAACTCGGGGTCGCCGGAGTAGTGGCACGCGGAATAATGGCCAGACTCAGTGACTACACGCTCAGGACGCTGCTTGCGGCACTTATCGGTCGCATAGGGGCAACGAGGCGAGAACACGCAACCCTCGGGCAGGTTCATGAGCGAGGGCGGGTTGCCGTGAATCGGCGTCAGCGGCTTCTTCTCATCGATAGCCTGCTCCGGGATGGAGCGGATAAGGCCCCAGGTGTAGGGATGACGGCTCTCGTAGAAGATCTCTTCGGCAGTACCGAACTCGACGGGACGGCCGGCGTACATAACCATGATCTTATCGGCCATATCGGCGACAACGCCAAGGTCGTGGGTGATCATGATAATGGCGTTGCCGTTCTTCTCCTGCATTTCCTGCATCAGCTCAATAATCTGAGCCTGGATGGTAACGTCCAGAGCAGTCGTGGGCTCATCGGCAATCAGGATATCGGGATCGCAGGCAAGCGCCATGGCAATCATGACGCGCTGACGCATGCCACCAGAGAACTGGTGCGGATACTCGTTGACGCGCTTCTCGGGCTCGGGAATGCCAACGAGGTCCAAAAGCTCGGTGGCGCGCTTGAGCGCCTCCTGCTTGGAGTAGCCACGGTGTAGACGAAGTCCCTCGCCCACCTGCTTGCCGATCTTATAGACCGGGTTCAGGGAGGTCATAGGATCCTGGAAGATCATCGCGATATCGTTGCCGCGAATATGCTGCATTTCTTCCTCGGTCATCTCGAGGATCGAACGACCGCGGTAGCGAACGTCGCCGCCCTCAATCCTTCCCGGAGGCATCGAGATGAGGCCCATGATGGTCATGGCGGTCACGGACTTACCAGAGCCGGACTCACCGACGACACCCAGGGTCTCACCGCGATCGAGCGTGTAGGACACGCCATCGACAGCGCGAACGACGCCATCCTCGGTGTGGAAATACATCTTAAGGTCATCGACCTCGAGCAGATGCTGGCCCTCGGGAACCGGCTGGTCCTTCAGGTCCACATAGTTCTTGTTCTTCTTCATCCTTATGCGTCCTTCATCTTGACGTCGAGGGCGTCGCGCAGACCGTCACCCAACAGGGTGAAGGCAAGCACCGTCGAGAGAATTGCCAGACCGGGCATGATCATCATCCAGGGAGCAGTCAGAAGATACTGCTGACCGTCCTGAATCATAGAGCCCCACGAAGGCGTAGGCGGAATAACACCCATACCGAGGAAGGACAGGGCAGACTCGGTCAGAATAGCGCCACCAATGTTCATGGTCGCATAGACCACGATAGAAGCAACGGAGTTCGGGAAGATATGGCGCATAACGATACGCGCATCGGATGCACCCATAGCGCGAGCGGCGTCAACATAGTCGTTCTCTTTGACCGTCAGGATCGCGGATCGGAAGACGCGCGCAATCGAAGGCCAGCCGAGAATGCCGATGGCGATAAAGACATTCTGAAGACCACGACCGATAACGGCAATCATGGCAACAACGAACAGCACGTACGGGAACGCCAGGAAGATGTCCGCACAGCGCATGATGATCGTATCCCAGATGCCGCCATAGAAACCGGCCAGGGCGCCCATGACCAGACCGATCACCGTGGAGATGGCGGTGGCCATAATACCGACGGAAAGCGAAACGCGCGCGCCGTAGATAACACGGACGAGAATGTCACGACCAAGAGAGTCGGTGCCAAACGGGTGCTCGGCACACGGAGCCAGCAGCGAAGTCTCGGCCATGGTGGTCGAGTCAGAAGCCGTAGGAGAGCCGAGCCAGGGCTTAGCCCACAGATCGGCGGTCAGGGCGACCACAACAACGATGATGATCCAGCAGACACCGATAACGGCGAGCTTGTTCTTACGAAGACGCTTAAAAGCGTCGCCCCACAGCGTGCGGGACTTGGCGGGAGCAGATGCGGCCTTGGTGGCGGTAGCCTGCTCCTGAGACTGAGAATCAGTTTCCTGCATGAGACGTACCTCCCTTAGGCCTTATCCGACGGACCGCCAAGGCGGATGCGCGGGTCGAGGAATGCATAGCTAATGTCGACGAGCAGGTTGATCACCATAACGACGACAACAATGAGCGTAACGCCGCCCATAACGATGGGCCAGTCGCGCATACTAATGGCGCGGTAGACCTCGAAGCCGATGCCGGGCCAGTTAAAGACCGTCTCGGTCAGGATGGCGCCCGAAAGCATGCCGCCGAAGTCGACACCAATATAGGTAACGACGGGGATGAGTGCATTCTTAAGCGCATGCTTGATAATGATCGCGCGATTGGAGAGACCCTTGGCCTTTGCCGTACGGATGTAATCCTGGTTCATGACGTCAAGCAGCTGCGAGCGCATAATGCGGGCGGCATAAGCGGTCGAAACCGAAGCCAGCGTAATGGTCGGAAGCACATAGTGCATCCAATCCTGATACTGAGAGCTGGAACCGCCGGCACCCGAGATCGGCATGGAGAATGCACCGCCCGTGGCGTCCTTGAGAATGACGCCAAAGAACAGCTGCAGCAACATACCGAGCCAGAAGGCCGGGACGGCAACGAGAATCGACGTGGTGAGCGTTACCAAAATATCCCAGAAGGAATAACGCTTAACCGCCGAAATGATACCCGCACCGATACCCATGATTGCCTCGAGCACGATGGCGCACGCGGCAAGTTTGACCGTATACGGATACTTCTGGGCAAAGATTTCCGTAACCGGCAGCTTGCGCTGGTACGAATTGCCCAGATCGCCATGAAGCAGGCCGTTCATGTAATACAAGTAACGGTCCACGAGCGACGTTTGAACGGGGTCGCCGTTCTCGTCAAGGATCGCGTTGCCGTCCTCGTCCGTCTGGACCAGGTGATAGCGCACGCGAAGCTGAAGCTCCACCTCGGGGGACAGAGCCTTGTCTCCACCGATCAGCTTGATCGGATCTCCCGGCACGATATTCTGGAGGGCGAACAGAATCAGCGTAACGCCCAAAAACACCGGGATGAACTGAAGCACACGTTTAACGATGTACTTACCCATACCACTCCCCTATCTAGGGATTAACCTAAATGGGATGCCGATCGCCAGACCGGCATCCCAAAATTACCATCAGCCAGTTTACCCCAGGTTAGGGAGAACTGTATGTTTCCCATGAGGTCTACGTAAATACTTGACCCTCACGGAAGCTGCAAAACCCTTAGGCGAGCTCGGCGGTACCCAGATCGGCGTGCTTCTGCGGATCAACATAGAGATGCTTGACGCGGTCAGAGCCAGCGATGGTGTGCGTGTAGAACATCACCGGGATAACCGGGCAGTCAGCAGCGACCATGGCGTCGGCCTCCCGCATCTTGGCGATGCGCTCCTCGTCATCAACCGTGGTGCGGGCCTCGTCGACCTTGGCATCGAACTCGGGGTTGCTGTAACCGGAGCGGTTGTCGCCACCGAGGGAGTCGGAGTGGAACAGCGGGTACAGGAAGTTGTCCATGATCGGGTAATCGGCGATCCAGCCCAGACGGCCGAACTGATAGTTGAAGTTCTGATACTGCTCGAGCAGGGCAGACCACTCAGGGGTATCGGAGACAGCGGTAACGCCAACCTTGGCGAGGTCGCCGATGATGGACTCCATGATCTCCTTGTGACCACCGTCCTGGTTGTAGGAAAGGGTCACGCTAATGCCACGATCGCCGTTAGCGCCAGCGGGAGCGACCTTGTCGAGGTACTCGTTAGCCTTGTCGACGTCATAGGCGCAGAACTCCCATGCGCCCTCCTTGTAGCCGGCGATTCCCGGAGGAACAATACCGTCGGCGGGGGTACGGGTACCCTTGAAGATGGTCTTGCAGATGGCCTCACGGTTGATGGCCAGGGAGATGCCCTTGCGCAGGTCGGCGTTATTGAACGGCTCGGCCGTGGTGTTGCAGGTCAGATAGTACGTGGAAGGCTCGGCACCGAGCAGCATATGCTCGCCGTCACCCATGGTGTAGCCGTCCTTGGACTCGCCACGGTCCTTCTTGGCGGCGTCGATCTGAGCAACGGGAACGTCGCAGACATCGAGGTTACCGGCCTGGAACTCCTTGTAAGCGGTCTCCATGTCCTTGATGACCTGGAAGTGGATGCCATCGATCTTGGCCTTGTCGCCATAGTAATCGTCAAACTTCTTGAGGTTGATCTCCTGGCCATCCTCCCACTTACCGTCCATCATGAACGGGCCGTTACCGACCGGGGCAAGGTAGAAGCTCTTGACGTCGGACTCGGCGCACTCGGGAACCGGGGACAGAGCCGGGTGAGAGGCGACGAAGGGGAAGTCGGCGTAAGCGGAAGACAGCTTGACGACGAGGGTCTCATCGTCGGGGCAAGTAACACCGCTGAGCTCGGTAGCGTTGCCGGCAAGCAGATCGTCATAGCCCTCAACCATGGAAAGGTGATAGGAGACCTCGGAAGGACCATACTCGGTGGCGATGGCCGACTTGGTGTTGACTAGACGCTCCCAACCGAGCTTGAAGGACTTGGAGGTAACGTCGTCACCGTTGTGGAACTTAGCCTTCTTGATCTTGAAGGTGAACTCGGTGGCGTCGTCGTTAGCCTCAAAGGACTCGCAAGCCAGCGGAACGATCTCGCCCTTCTCGGGGTCGTACTCCGTCAGAGCGTCGAAGAGCTGGTACTCGACCTGAGTGCCCTGATCCTCCTGGACATTGTAGGGGTCGATGCAGACCGGGTTGTTGATGTAGAAGTTCAGCGTCGAACCGGAGTCAGATCCGGAAGCGGCGCCGCCCTTCTTGCCGCATGCGGCAAGAAAAGCCATGGAGCTCGCAGCGAGGGTGCCGCCAACAAAGGCGCGACGACCCATAACGGGCTGGTGGAACATAGAATCAGCCATGCCATCCTCCTTATGAGATAGGACAAAGTGAATTCGGCCGGGCAACGTCGAGACAGCCCAATCGAACCATTCAAACGCGGTCCGCCGTTATGGCTGGTTATGCAATGCGGGCCAACGTTTTGCAATACAGTAGCGCATTTTATGCACAATTTGGCGCTGATTCCGGTTAACGGTCGAGAATTTCTTTAGTTAGGCGAAGTATGTGGGGATATTTTGACTCTATTAAAAGTCTGTAAACAAAAAGGGCCCCGCACATGCGGGACCCTTTACAAACGTATATACGCCGATACTTAGTAGCCGACGATGCCCTGCGGGAAGAAAAACATGCACAGAACGACACACACGGCAAAAACGACGGCCATAATTACCGTCAGGCGATCGAGGTTCTGCTCCATGACGCCCGTGGCAGAGCTGGAGTTATACAGCGAGCTAGCGATCATATCCGAAACGCCGGTGCCCTTACCGGAATGCATCAGAACGAGAATCGTCAGCGCCACGGCAGAAACAGCCCAAACGACAAACAGAAGAATCTGAAACGGACCCAGTTATGACATTGGATTATAATGCACCACAGTTTGGTATGGGACAGATGATCTATCCGGATGGTGAAGACAAGGATTATTTAACTTACAGTAAAGATCATAATTATGTCATTTCAAAGAACTTCAGTTCAGATAAGCCGGAGTTAATAGCAGATCAATTGAGCATAGATCCTGATACAACAGATACTGAAGGACGTGACTTTAAGGGGCAGGTTGTAAAAACAATTGGTGATAAAACCTATATCTTAATTGG
>URZJ01000018.1 GCA_900552395.1 uncultured Collinsella sp.
GCAGGCCGGCGTTTGTCCGCAGCTCCGCAGGAGCAGGACAAATGCCGGCCATGCGCGAGGACGATTTGGGAGGTAACCCTGCGCCCGGCCGGTGAGACCCAAACCCCGCCATGCTTCTTATGTGCAGCAAAGCTAATGCTGCTAAAATACAAAGCGCTCATGTAGTTTAAACGCACGACGATAAGGAGCACCAGTGGGTAACCACTTCCGTACCTCCGGTGCGGGCGATGATGCCCCCAAGACGCAGACAGGCGTCCAGGGCAGTCGTTTCGCCACTCCGGATTCAGAGGATCAGCTGTTTAGCCCGATCCCCGCACAGCCGGCAGATCAGGCACAGCCGGCGGCAGATCCCTTTGCCTACAATCCCAACAACGATGTTGCGCTTTCCGGCACGGCTGGCTTTGAGCCCGTTCAGACGGTGACCGCCCGCGTGGCTCAGCCTCAGATGAGCGCCGCCACGTCGCAGCCTACCATGGCCGGCATCCCCGATCCTATGGCCCCTGGGGCTCCCGCGCCGCAGCCCGCGCAGTCCGGTCTTTTTGCCGGCATTCCCGCCCCCACGCAGCCTGCGGCTCCCGTGGTCGAGCGCGATCAGGCCGCCGAGGTCGCAAGCCTCGACAGCGCGCTCAACAACCCCGACTTCACGTCGGTGTTTGCGCCCATCGACCCGCAGGCCAGCCGCAAAAAGATGGCCAAGCAGGCCGGTGTCGAGCCCGTCATCCTTATGGAGCACGTCACCAAGATCTATCCGGCGCAGCCCAACAAGCCCGCACTCGACGACATCAACATCGAGATCTATCCGGGCGAGTTCGTCTTTTTGGTCGGTCACTCCGGCTCGGGTAAGACCACGCTGTTGTCGACGCTCAACCGCGACGTCAAGCCCACAAGCGGTCGCATTTTGGTCGCCGGCCAGGATCTCATGAAGATCAAGAACCGCAAAGTTCCGTTCCTGCGTCGTCAGATTGGCGCCGTGTTCCAGGACTTTAAGCTCCTGCCGCAAAAGACCGCCTACGAAAACGTGGCGTTTGCCCTGCAGTGCATCGGCAAGCCCAAGGGCGTCATTCGCAGCCAGGTGCCCGAGGTGCTGCGTCTGGTCGGTCTGGCCGACCAGATGGACTCGCTGCCCGATCAGCTTTCCGGTGGCGAGCAGCAGCGCGTGGCCGTTGCCCGCGCTATGGTCAACCGCCCGCCGCTGCTTATCTGCGACGAGCCCACGGGCAACCTCGACCCGGCGATTTCGCTGGGTATCATGAAGCTGCTCGAGCGCATTAACCGCACCGGTACCACCGTGATCGTCGCTACGCACGACCGCGAGATGGTCGATAGCATGCACCGTCGCGTGATCGCCCTCGAGGGCGGCCACGTAATCCGCGACCAGGAGAGGGGAGGTTACGGCAACTATGGCACCAACTAACGTGGGCTACTCGCTCAAAGAGGCGATCAGCCACTTCTTCCGTAACTGGACCACCTCGCTCGGCGCCGTCATCACGATCTTCCTTTCGCTGTTTATCATCGGCCTGTTCATCATGGGCTCCGCGATGCTGAACTCCGTGATCGGCACCGTCGAGGATCAGGTTGTCATCAACGCGTTCATTAGCGATGACGCCGATCAGGCCGATGTTCAGGCTTTTGAGGCCGAGCTTAAGACGTGGAATAACGTCAAGTCCGTGACCTATAAGGACAAGGACGACGCGCTGGCCGAGTATACGAGCAAGATGTCGGGCAACGCCGACGCCACCATGAGCGCGCTCGATGGCCAGAACCCGCTGCCGGCTTCGTTTGCAATTGAGATGGACGATCCGTCCAAGGTCGAGAGCACGGCCCAGAAGCTCAAGAAGAACGCCGACTTCCAGAAGATCGCGGATGACGGCGACGTCAACGCGAGCGTGCTGTACGGCCAAGAGGAAGTGAGCCGCCTGTTCCAGGTGACCAACTACATCCGCATCGCCGCCGTGGTGCTCGTTGGCCTTTTGACCTTTATCGCATTCATCTTCATCAACAATACGATTCGCCTGTCCATCACGGCGCGTCGTCGTGAGATTGCGATTATGCGTCTGGTCGGCGCCAGCAACGGCTTCATTCGCGGCCCGTTTATCACCGAGGGCGTACTGCAGGCCATTTTGGGCTCGCTGCTTTCCATCGGCGTTCTGGAGCTGCTGCGCAATCTGATGATTCCGCGTTTGCAGGAGAGCATCGGCTGGATGTCGTTTGCCCTGCCGATGCAGTACTACCTGGTGACCTATGCTGCGCTGATTCTGGTCGGTGTGATTATCGGTCTCTTTGGTTCTGCCATAGCCATGCGCCGCTACCTGCGCGTGTAGGCATGCCTGGAATTCATCCCTTCCAACGGGTCGTCTCTTATGGGGCGGCCCGTTTTTTGATCTCTAGGGGACGGCAGGAAAGCGAATCATTTGGGTAGACTCTTTGGAGTTCGTCATCGATAGCAAGGAGGCGCCATGGGGCGCAATAACAAGCATAAGCGCGGTGCTCGCAATAAGCGTGGGCCGGTGCGCAACGAACGCCGTCCGAGCCTGACCGGGCGCGTGCAGCTCCATGAGCATGGCGCCTATGTCATAACCGAGAGCGGCGACTACAAGGTTATGGGCCGCGGTAAGCGCGAGATCATGGATGGCGATACCGTTGCCGTGAGCATTAAGAATAGCCCGCACGGTGAGCGGCGCGCCGTGATCGAAGGCGTGGTTGAGCGCGCAGCCATAAGCGTGGTGGGTACGTACCAGACCGCTGGTCCGCTCGGTGTGATCGAGCCGCTCGATTCGCGCCTGAAGGCCGACTTCTTCATTCTGCCCGAGGATACCTCGGCGGATCGTCTGGGCGTCCACCCGGGTGATGCCGTTGTCGCGCGCATTTTGACCTACCCGACGCGCCTGGAATCGGGCACCGTGACGATCGAACGCCGCATTGGCGGAGATGACGCGCCCGATTTGGGCGTTCAATACGTGATGGCGCGTTACGGCTATACCGATAGCTATCCCGAGGCCGCGCTGGACGAGGCCGAGGGGCTTTCGCTCGATGTGTCCGCGGCGCTTAAGGACCCGCTCCGCCGCGATCTGCGCGACCGCTTTGTCATCACGATCGACCCGGTCGACGCGCGCGACTTTGACGATGCCATTTCGCTTGAGCGCACGCCCGAGGGTGGCTACAAGCTGGGTGTGCATATCGCTGACGTTTCTCACTATGTGGCTTGGGACGGGCATATCGATCTTGAGGCTCGCCATCGTACGACATCGGTGTATCTGGCCGATCGCGTGCTTTCCATGCTGCCCGAACGCCTGTCCTGTGACCTATGCTCGCTTCGCCCTGACGAGGACCGTCTTGCGTTTACCGTTGACATTGAGCTCGATGCGCAGGGCCGCGTGCGGCATTACGATCCGTACCCCAGCGTGATTCGCTCGCGTGTGCGTATGGACTATGACGGCGCCGAGGCGCTGCTGGTGCGTGCCGACGCTGTTGAGTATTCGGTGCTGGAAGGCGCCGCTGAGGATGTTGCGGCTGCTGAGGCCTCGCGCGAGGAGGCGCTTGAGCGCGGTCTTGCGTGCGAGGAAACTGCTCGCGGCTATAACGTCGACCTCGGCGATTTCCTTGTCGCCGCCAACGAACTCGCCGAACTTCGCCGTCGTATTCGTCGTGCCCGCGGCTCAGTCGATTTTGACACGGCCGAGATTCGCGCTCTATTGGATGAGAACGGAGTGCCCGTGCAGATTGTGGCGCGCGAGCGTTCGTGTGCCACGTCGCTTATCGAGGAAGCCATGCTACTCGCCAACGAGTGCGTTGCAGAGTGGCTGGCAGACCGTGATATCGAGGCCTGCTATCGCGTGCATGAGGATCCGAGCCCCGATAGCCTGCACGGTGCCGCCGTTGCGCTGGCGCAGCTAGGCATCATCGACGATCGCCGTGCTGCCGGTATCGCCCTGGGGAGTCCCGATGAGCTACAGGCTGCAGTTGATGCTGCCGCCGGTACGGCCAACGCACCGCTCGTCAACACGCTGCTTCTGCGCAGCATGCAGCGCGCACTGTACAAGCCGCGCAACGAGGGCCACTTTGCGCTCGCCGCGCCGTGCTACTGTCACTTTACGAGTCCCATCCGTCGCTACCCCGATCTGGTGGTGCACCGCGTGCTCAAACTGCAGTTGGCCTATGAGCAGCTCGGCGGCAAGGACGCCCTGGTCCGTACGCCGCGGCTGATCGGCAAGGGGCGCGAGTCGCTGCCGCGCATTCTGCCGCAGATCTGCCGCGCATGCAGCGATGCCGAGCGCGCGGCAGATGCCGCCAGCCATGCGACGCAAAAGATCAAGATTGCCCAGTACTATGAGGACCGTCTGGGCGAGCGCTATGCCGGAACCGTCTCGTGGGTTAGCAGCATGGGCCTCTTTGTGCGCTTGGACCTGACGCAGGTCGAAGGCTTGGTTTCGATCAAGAGCCTGGGCAACGAGTGGTTCGAGTTCGACGAGGATGCGCTTACGCTGACGGGCGCCGACACGGGGACTCGCTATGAACTGGGCCAGCGCGTGATTATCGAGGTCTCGCGCGTCAATACCACGCGTGGGCACTTGGACTTTAAGCTTATCCATTAGCCAAATCTCGACTCATGGCGGGAGAGCGGAGGGCGGTCTTTCGGGGCTGCCCTCCGCATTTGGATCATGGCTACCTTGCCGTCTGCTCGGCCGCCCGCTTACCTGCTATTCGAGAGGTAAAACCTACCAAAATAAACCTGTCCCTTTTTGGCAGGTTTACAAGAAAGCGGGGATGAGATGGCGACGGTGTACGGTTATGCGCGGGTGAGTTCGCGCGATCAGAACCTTAATCGGCAGCTGGATGCGCTGGGCGCCTATGGCGTGGGCTCGGCGAATATTTATGCCGACCATGCGAGCGGCAAGGACTTCGATCGACCACGCTATCGCGAGCTGCTGCACGTCCTGGGAGACGGGGACGTGCTGGTGGTGCTTTCTATCGACCGACTTGGTCGTAATTACTCCGAGATTCTTGAGGAATGGCGTCGCATTACCAAGGAGCTCGGGGTTGCCATTGTGGTGTTGGACATGCCATTGCTTGACACGCGCGCCAGGGCAAGCGGCACGCCGGATGTGACTAATACCCTGATTGCCGATATTGTGCTGCAACTGCTGAGCTACGTGGCGCAGGTGGAGCGCGAGAATATCCATCGGCGCCAAGCGGAGGGAATTGCAGCGGCGCGGGCGCGAGGGGTCCGTTTCGGTCGACCTCGCAAGCCGTGCCCTCCTCAGTTTGAGCTGGTGCGCGATAGCTATGAGGCGGGCGATATTACCCGCAGCCAGGCAGCAAAGTGCCTGGGCGTGTGCGTGGGGACGTTCGATCGCTGGATGCGCGAGGCGGGGTAGGGGTTTGCGTCGCTTTGTCGCTTCCTGTTGCGATTCAAATTTTGATACGGTGACGATGTCATTTGGGGCTACACTCGCTGATATTCAAAAAAGGAGGTAGGCCCTTGGCGCGCGTAAAACAAATAATCGGATGGACCGCGATCATTCTGTTCGCTGCAACGCTGGCGGGCATCTGGGTGCTGACGGAGCAAAATGCGGTGGAGACGTCGTTGCTGAGCGAGTCCACCGCGCGCGTGGTGGAGGGTCAGGCTACGGGCGTTCAGGCTGTCGATGCCACGGGTGAAGCCCAGACGGAGAACGGAATGACCGGGGGCGCCGATTCGGCTGCCTCGAATGTCCGGTCTGGCCGACTTGCTTCCATTCGCATGTGGGTGGGCACGAACGTCCGTCGCGTTGCCCATACCGTAGAGTTTTTCTTCGTCGGATTGTTCGCCTCGGTGGTCGTGGTTTGCTTTTCCATGCGTCCGTGGAGCGTATGCTCCCGTTGCGTGCCCGTATTGCTCTTTTGCGCCGCCTGCTCCGTTGGCGATCAGGTACATAAGATCTTTGTTCCCGGCAGGCATTTCGACGTTATCGATTTAGGATTCGATGCTGTGGGCTATGTCACCGCCATGCTGTTGGTATTGCTGACGGCGGCGTTGGTGCGCCATGCGACTCGGCCGATCGGCGCCCATGCGAGGCGCTAGCCTTAAGACGAGACATCGCGACTGCCTACGCTTCGACATTGACTACAATAACGGCTGCAATCGCGAGTGGTCGTCGATGTGCAGTTTTCCAGACACCTGTTTTCTCTAAGAAAGGAAATCCCATGACCGTACTGTTTGTTGAATATCCCAAGTGCTCGACCTGCAAGAAGGCCAAGGCATGGCTGGACGAACATGGGGTAGAGTATATCGACCGCGATATCGTTTTGGACAATCCCACGGCTGATGAGCTTGCGACCTGGATTGCTCGTTCGGGGCTGCCGGTGCGGCGCTTCTTTAATTCGTCGGGCATGAAATATCGAGAGCTGGGCCTGAAGGCGCGTCTGGATGCGGGCATGACGGATCGGGAGTGCTACGAGCTGCTGGCGACCGACGGCATGCTGGTCAAGCGTCCGCTGCTGGTGGGCGACGACTTTGCGATTCCTGGCTTTAGGGAAGCGGCTTGGGCCGAGGCGTTGCTGTAGCGGCTCCGGAAAGTGCGACCCGTTTTGAGTGATCGGCGTGGGATGTGTTTTCCATCGGCGGGCTCGCTCGGCTCAATCCTCGAGCTGTGCCCATTCGTGCGGATCGTAGACCTTTACGTGCTTGTTGGACTTGCCGCTCCAGTACTCTTCGTCCATAAAGGGCAGATATGCCTGAACGCCGGGGCAGATAAAGGGAATCCGCTGCTGTTGCAGTCGCTCGCGCTGGCGCTGCTCCAGGTGCGCCTCGGATATGACGGTCGGCATACCGGACAGCTCGACGAGGCTTGCCTGGATTCGCTTAAGGTCGGGGAGTCCCGCGTGCCATGACACCCGCATGATCAAAAAGGATGCACGGCGGTATTTTGCCTGCATCACCGTGATGGCGGGGCGCAGGGTGGGATGGATTTTGTCCCGTTCGGGCCAAAGGTCAGCAGTGATCTCGAGGCCCAGGGTCTCCCATAGGTAATCAAGCTCTTCGTCCATGGCGCCTCGATATCCGTGTAATGATGACGGTTTGATTGTGCCATCAGCCGTGAGTGCTGCATTGTTGTAATCTACCAGCGGTAGATGTGGGATGTTTTACGGGCTTTGGCGCCGTACGTGTCGCTGGTGCTTCACAGGTCCTTCACGTGTCGGCCGTATTTGACTGAATTTCAAAAAAGTTAAAATTAGGGCTTGCGTCACGGCGGGACTTCCCGTATATTTCTTTCTTGCGCAAAGGCACAGCCGAGCGCAGCGATGCAGTCATTGGGATGTCGTCTAATGGCAGGACAGCGGATTCTGGTTCCGTCAATGGGGGTTCGACTCCCTCCATCCCAGCCATTGCATTTGCTACATATGGCCCGTTCGTCTAGCGGTTTAGGACGCCGCCCTCTCAAGGCGGAGATCACCAGTTCGAATCTGGTACGGGCTACCAAAATTGAACGCCCGGGCCTCGTAAGAGACCCGGGTTTTGTGTATTGACCGATATTTAAGGCGCGCGTTGAGTCTGCCGCCCGGACCGAGGAGTTGTCATGGACCTGCCTATCAGCTTGGAAGACATCGCGTATGCCGAGAACTATCTGGCGCAGGGCGACCTGGCTACGGCGACGCCGCTGCTTGAGCGTCTGGTGGAGCTCGCCGAGGAGTATATCGACGCTGAGTGCAAGACGGAGGAGAAGCGCCAGTACTTTAGCTTCGACAGCAAGTTTGAGCGCCTGGCCTATCGCCGCGTGGAGAAGGATCCGCGCGAGCTGGTGCAGGTCGAGGTTCCCTTTGACCGCCTGTACTCCGACATGGCGTTTGCCTACATTCGCCAGCAGGATTATGTGAGTGCTCGGAATGCCCTGATGCAGGCCGTGCGTTGGGATCCCATGAACTGCAACTATCGCTTGGACTTGGCCGAGCTGTTCCGCGCGCTCGAGGACAAGCAGGAGTGGGCATCGCTCTCGTTCTCGGTGCTGGAGCGCGCGAGCGACGGTAAGTGCGCCGCACGCGCCTACACCAACTTGGGTCAGTACTTCTTGGAGCCCGAGACCGAGAACATTTCGGCTGCCGTGGGCTGCGCGCGTCTGGCGCTGCGCCTGGCGCCCAATGATGCGCATACGACGCGCCTGCTCAACAAGATCCATACCACCTATCCGGATGCCGCGGACGAGAGTGACGACCATGTGATGGGTGAGCTCGCCCTGCAGGGCGTGCCGACCTCGCCTTCGGCCGAGATCGCCATCTGCCTGATCATGTGCGCGACCGACGCTGCGAGCGACGGCGACAAGCAGGAGGCTACGCGCCTGACGGTCCGTGCCCGCGACCTGGTGGGCGAAGAGGCATGCGCGGCGATTATCAAGCTGGTGCGCGAGAGTGATGCCGAGCTTAACGCCGAGCGCAAGGCAAAGCGCGAGGCTGCGGGCTCAAACGCCGATGGCGCCAAGGAGGCCGGCGATGCCCAGTAAGCGCGAGCGCAAGCTCATTTCCAAGAATCGCTCGGCACATCACGAGTACTTTATCGATGAGACGTTTGAGTGCGGTATTGAGCTGAGCGGTACCGAGGTCAAGTCGAGCGCGCGTGCCAGATTACCGATACCTTTGCACTGATTCGTGGCGGGGAGTGCTGGCTCGTCGGCCTACATATCCACCCTTATAGCCATGGTGGCGTGTGGAATCGCGATCCCGACCGTCGGCGCCGTCTGCTGCTGCACCGCAAGGAGATCGACTTTCTTGACGGCAAACTTCGCAACCGTGGTTATGCGCTGGTTCCGTTGGAGCTCTACTTTAATACCGACGGTCGCGTAAAACTGCTGCTGGGCCTGGGTCGCGGCAAGAAGCTCTACGACAAGCGCGAGGACATGGCCAAGCGTGATGTCCAACGCGAGATCGACCGCGCCCTCAAGGAACGCAACCGCTAGGCGCTCTATATAAGTTGCGGTGGAATACGGACTGTTTTGCCTGTTTGAGGGGCTATTCAGTCCCTATTTCACCGCAGCTGCGGGTGTCTCATCTTTCTTATTGTTCTGACACATATGTTTCAAAGGCGGCGTCCGTTATGGGCGCTGCCTTTTTTGTGGGTACATACATCCATGAGGTTCCAACCCGAGCTAGGGGAGTGATCGTTATGGACAAAACTGCGTTCTTTACCATGCCGAGCGGCCTGTACGTGGTGAGCGCCGCGGCAGACGGGCTGCGCGCCGGCTGCGTCATCAACACTGCGGTGCAGGTGACGTCTATGCCGCCGCGCATTTCGGTTGCCGTGAACAAGGACAACGTCACCTCGGGCGTCATCGCTTCGGCCAAAGCGTTCGCGCTGACCGTGATCGATCAGACCGCCGATATGCTCTACATCGGTAACTTTGGGTTCCGCACCAGCAGCGATTATGACAAGTTTGCCAAATACGAGACCCGCGAGACGGCTCTGGGCATGCCCTATGTGCCGGAGCACGCGGCGGCCCTGTTTAGCTGCCATTTGATCGACACTGTGGATGTTGGCACGCATCTACTGTTTATCGGCGAGGTCGAGGATGCCGAGCGCTTGAGTGACGAGACGCCGCTCACCTACGATTACTACCATAAGGTCCTGAAGGGCAAGACGCCTCCGAAGGCGTCCTCGTATCAAGGCTAGAAATGTTTTAAAAATACTTGCATTATATTATTGAGACTCTATACTGATAAATGAAGTACATCACCAGTCGCGTTCGAGAGGAGAACATCATGGCTGAGGAGAAGAAGACGTATAAGTTCGTGTGCGTCGTTTGCGGTTACGAGGTTGAGGTCGATACGCCCGAGCTGCCCGAGGATTATGTGTGCCCGGTGTGCGGCGTCGGTCCCGATCAGTTTGAGCTCGTCGAGGAGTAGCTCGCAGGCACACGGCGATTAGCCATACAGAGCTCTGTCCAAGGGCCCCGGTCGAATTCACGGCCGGGGCCCTTTTCCTCCGTCCCCAAGGGATCACGGCTGCTGTTAGCCGATCCTGTCTGTTGTGAGTCCGGCCGACCTTTTGTCTCAATCTGTAACATCTAACGGTGGAAATTGGGCCCACTTGTTACATATCGAGACAAACCAAAACCGTCCGGCAGAAGATCTCAATCTGTAACATCTAGACATCGAAAGCGGGTCTAGATGTTACAGATCGAGACGTTTGCCTGAGTAGGTGCCCCGCCCCATTACATCCCTGTCAACAACACGACATCGAGAATCGTCACGATGGCACCGATCCCTACGAGCAGCGCGTTGAGCGGGCGCGAATTGGCATATTTGCCCATGACGCGGCGTGAACTGGTGAGTCGTATGAGCACAAAGACCGTAATCGGCAGCTGAAGCGACAGCAGTGCCTGGCTCCAGATGAGACCTTCAAAAGGATTTGGGACGACCAGGCACGCCGCCACTGCGCCGGCGAAACAGGCCGCCACCCCGACCGAGGAATGTCGGTCGTGGATGTCGTATTCCTCGTCGAACATGCCTGCAGTGATGGTTCCCGCCGCCATGCCCGCTGTCACGCTGCTCGATAATCCCGCGAACAGCAGCGCTACCGCAAAGATGGCCGAGCTCGCCGGGCCCAAGATGGGGGAGAGCGTGGCCGCTGCGACGGTGAGGTCGTCTACGACCATGCCGTGCACAAAGAAGGTCGTTGCGGCCAGGATGACCATGGCCGAGTTGATTGCCCAGCCCACGCCCATCGAAAAGAGCGTGTCGAAGAGCTCGTAGCGCAGACGTTCTTCGATAACCTGCTCGCCTTGGCCTTCAAAGTGCATGGATTGGATGACCTCGGAGTGCAGAAAAAGGTTGTGTGGCATAACGACCGCACCCAGGACGCTCACGATAATCGCGGCAGAGCCAGTGGGCATACTAGGCGTGATCCAGCTTGCGGCGGCTTGCGGCCAGTCGACCTTGACTAGTGCAAGCTCGGCCAAAAACGAGAGTCCTACCACGCCTACGAAGGCGATGATCCAGCGTTCGGCATGCTTGTAGGAGTTCGTCATGAGCATCGCCATCGATACTGCCGCCACGATGACGCAGCCCGCGCGCACGGGCAGCCCAAAGAGCATTTGAAGGGCAATCGCGCCACCCAGGACTTCGGCCATGGCGGTGGCGACAGTCGCGAGATAGGCACTGGCGAGTACCGTGCGTCCAACGAAGCGGGGGAGGTAACGTGTCGTGGCCTCGGCAAGGCAGGCGCCCGTGGCGATACCCAGGTGCGCCGCGTTGTGCTGCAGCACAATGAGCATAATCGTGGACAGCGTGACGATCCACAGCAGCGCGTAGCCAAACTGCGAGCCCGCGGCCATATTGGAGGCCCAGTTGCCCGGGTCGATAAAGCCGACGGTCACGAGCAGCCCGGGGCCGATATGCCGCGCAATGTCTAGGCCTCCGTGACCGCCGGTGCGCCGGGAACCAAAGTGTTGTTTGAGATGGTTGAGCATGGTGCGCTCCTGTGTATGGGCGGCGTGACGTCGCATCTGGGCCGTGCGGCGCCACGCGTCGGTTTTGGGTTGGGGCTACTTGTGTGCTTTGCCCTGATTGGCCACGGCGTCGATCTTGGCGGCGATGGTCGCCGGGTCGCCGATGTAGCGCTTGTCGAGGACGTTGAAATCGGTGTCGAAGGTGTAGACGAGCGGCACGCCGGTGGGGATGTTGACCTTGAGGATCTCCTCGGGCGTGAGGTGCTCGAGCTTCATGACGAGAGAGCGCAGGGAGTTGCCGTGTGCGGCGATGAGTACGCGCTTGCCGGCGAGCATCTGGGGGCGAATCTCGTCTTCGAAATAAGGCCAGGCGCGGGCGATCGTGTCCTTGAGGCACTCGGTATAGGGCAGCTGATCGGGCGCGACATCACGGTATTGCTCCTGGGTGTGGGGATCGCGCGCGTCGTCCGGCTCGAGTGCCGGCGGGCAGACATCGAAGGAGCGGCGCCAGATGAGCACCTGCTCGTCGCCGTGCTCCGCTGCGGCATCGGCCTTGTTGAGACCCTGTAACGCTCCGTAGTGGCGCTCGTTGAGCTTCCAGGATTTGATGACGGGCAACCACTCGCGATCCATTTGGCCGAGCACGATGTCGAGGGTGTGAATTGCGCGCTTGAGACGCGAGGTGTAGCAGACGTCGAAGTCGAAGCCCGCTTCTTTGAGGGCTCGACCGCCTGCTGCGGCTTCTTCGCGGCCCGTGTCGGTGAGCTCAACATCGGTCCAGCCGGTGAACAGGTTGAGCTTGTTCCACTCGGACTCTCCGTGACGGATAAGGACGAGTTGCATCGTCTGCTGGTCTGCTTGGTGCGCCATAGGGGCCTCCTTGATCTGGCACGGTGTGCGTGCCGTTTGCTTGACGCCGCAAAGGATACCCGTTTTAAGCTTAAAAGTTAACCAAGACTAACAAAATTGTTGTATTTGAATGGGATGGTGAAAGGGGGCTGCCGAAATGTCTCGATCTGTAACAACTAGGGATGGAAATTGGGCCTAGGTGTTACAGATCGAGACAGGAAGAAATGGTCCTATGGAAAATCTCGATCTGTAACAGCTGACCGCCAAAGCCGGCCCTTCGTGTTACAGATTGAGACATTCGGAACCGTCTCTCGAAAACATCTCAATCTGTAACAGTTAGTCGTCGAAATTGGGTCTTACTGTTACAGATTGAGATGTTTGAAGCGGTGAGCTTACGGACCGAACCTGGGGCCCTTGTTGTCGTCCTTGAGGTCGGCGGTACCCACTCGTGGGGCGTGCGTTACGCGATTGTTTCGAAACGGGTGGGAAACACAGCGGACCGGCGATGCTCCTAGTATGCCTATTCAACTGACTGTCATATTTCTAGGGGAGGATCGCGATGCAGGCAGATTCCGCTCAGCAGCAGGGCCTTTATCGCCCCGAATTCGACCACGATGCATGCGGCATCGGCGCGCTTGCCGATATCAACGGCGAGCGCCATCACCAGATTCTGGACGATGCGCTGTCCATTCTGGTCAACTTGGAGCACCGTGGTGGCACGGGACTCGAGAAGAACACCGGCGACGGCGCTGGCATCCTGTTCCAGGTTCCGCATCACTTTTTCCGTAAAGAGGCTCAAAAGTGCGGCCAGATTCTGCCGGCAGAGGGCGACTATGGCGTGGCCATGCTGTTCTTCCCGCAGGACGACAAGGGCGTAGAGGATGCCCGCCGCGTGTTTGAGGAGGGCTGTGCCGAGGCCGGCGTGCCGCTGCTCTTTTGGCGCGAGGTGCCCGTCGACCCGCACGACCTGGGCGAGACGGCCCGCGCCTGCATGCCCACTATCCTGCAGGCCTTCCTGGGCCGTCCGGACGACACGCCCGCCGGCGATGCCTTTGAGCGTCGCCTGTACGTGTGCCGCCGCACCATCGAAAAGAAGGCCGATGCCGAGTTTGCCCTGCGAGACAAGATCTTCTACGTGTGCTCCATGAGCTCGCGCACCATCGTGTACAAGGGCATGCTGGTCGCCACGCAGATGCGCCGCTTCTTCATCGACCTCAACGACGCCGCCGTCAAAACGGCCGTGGCGCTCGTCCACTCGCGCTACTCCACCAACACCACGCCCAGCTGGGAGCGTGCGCACCCCAACCGCTTTATCATCCATAACGGCGAGATCAACACCCTCAAGGGCAACGTCAACTGGATTCGCGCCCGCGAACCCAACCTGTACAGCCCCGTGCTGCAGCACGATCTTGAGCGCGTGATGCCCATCATCAACCGCGAGGGTTCCGACTCCGCGATTCTGGACAACGTGCTCGAATTCTTGGTCATGAACGGTCGCCCGCTCACGCGTGCCGCGTCCATGTTGCTGCCCGAGCCGTGGGACCACAACGATAGCCTGAGTGAGGAGCGCCGCGCCTACGACGCTTACCATTCCATGCTCATGGAGCCCTGGGACGGCCCGGCCGCCATCGCCTTTACCGACGGTCGCACGCTGGGTGCCGCCCTCGACCGTAACGGCCTGCGTCCCGCCCGCTACTATGTGACGCGCGACGGTCGCTTTATGCTGGCAAGCGAGGTGGGCACCATCGAGGTGAGCCCCGAGAACATCCTGACGAGCGGCTGTCTGGGACCGGGCCAGATGCTCGAGGTCGACTTTGCCCGCGGGCGCGTCATCTACAACGATGAGCTGCGTGCCCGTTACGCCAAGGAAAAGCCCTACCGTGATTGGATTGCCGAGGAGACGCTAACCGTTGACACGCTCGATGAGCCCGTTGCGGCAACGCCCGCCGAGGACGCCGAGGTGCCCGCCGCCGTGCGTATGGCCAAGCTCGGCTACCACTGGGATGACGTCGACGAGGTCGTGCGTCCCATGGCCCAGCAGGGCAAGGCACCGCTCGCTTCGATGGGCATCGATGCGCCGCTGGCCTGCCTGTCCAAGAAGACGCGTTCGTTCTTTGACTACTTCTATCAGTTGTTCGCCCAGGTCACGAACCCGCCGATCGACGCCCTGCGCGAGCATATGGTGACTTCGACCACGCTCTACCTGGGCAACCACGGCAACTTGCTCGAGGACTCCCGTACGGCCTGCCAGCTGGTGCGCCTGGAGCGCCCGCTGCTGAGCGAGGGGGAGTTCGACCGCATTTGCGCCATCGACCGCGTGGGCTTTAAGACTCGCCGTTTCCGTGCCGTCTACCTCCGCGATGCCGGCGAGGGCGCGCTGCAGGCTGCGCTCAAGCAGCTTGCAGAGGATGTTGAGGCTGCGGTCCGCGACGGCGTGAACATCGTGGTGTTGAGCGACCGTGCTGCGGCGGGCGAGGTCCCTGTGCCGTCACTGCTCGCCGTGGGCTGCGTGCACAACCACCTGATCCGTGCCGGCGTGCGCACCTTTGCCGATATCGTGGTGGAGTGCGGCGATGCCGTGTCTCCGCATGACTTTGCGGCGCTGGTGGGCTACTCCGCGAGCGGCATCTATCCGTATAACGCGCATGCGTGCATCCGCGATCTGGCGGCACGCGGCGACCTGGATGTGACGGCCGAGCAGGGCATCGCCAACTACAATAAGGCCGCGACCGCCGGCATCGTCTCCATCATGTCCAAGATGGGCATCTCCACGGTGCAGAGCTACCATTCGGCGCAGATCTTCGAGGCCGTGGGCTTTACGCCGGAGTTCGTCAACGCGTACTTCGCCGGCACGGTGAGCCGTGTGGGCGGTATGGGTGTCGAGGACGTTGAGCGCGAGCAAAACGAGCGCTACGACGCCGCGCTCGCCATCCTTAAGAGCCCGGCTCCCGATCAGCTGCCCACACTGGGTCTGACCAAGTGGCGCCCGCTCGGTGGCGAGGATCACCTCATCGATCCGCAGACTGTCTACTTGCTGCAGACCGCTTGCCGTGAGGACAGCTACGACACCTTTAAGGAGTACAGCGCCCGCCTGCACCGCACCGGCCGTGCCGTGCGCCTGCGCGACTTGCTGGACTTTGATGCCAGCGGCCGCACGCCGGTTTCGCTCGACGAGGTCGAGCCCGCGCTCAACATCGTCCGCCGCTTTAACACCGGCGCCATGTCGTACGGTTCCATCAGCAAAGAGGCACACGAGTGCATGGCCATCGCCATGAACCGTCTGCACGGTCGTTCCAACTCGGGCGAGGGCGGCGAGGACCCGCGCCGCGAGACCCCGCTGGCCAACGGCGACTCCAAGAACTCCGCGATCAAGCAGGTGGCAAGCGCGCGCTTTGGCGTGACGAGCCGCTACCTGTGCAGCGCCTTCGAGATCCAGATCAAGATGGCCCAGGGCGCCAAGCCCGGCGAGGGCGGTCATCTGCCCGGCAAGAAGGTCTACCCCTGGATTGCCGAGGTCCGTCAGTCCACGCCCGGCATCGGCCTGATCTCGCCTCCGCCGCACCACGACATCTACTCCATCGAGGACCTGGCCGAGCTGATCTTCGATCTTAAGAACGCCAACCCCGGCGCTCGCGTGTCGGTCAAGCTGGTCAGCGAGGCCGGTGTCGGCACCATCGCTACCGGTGTGGCCAAGGGTGCCGCCGACAAGATCTTGATCAGCGGCCACAACGGCGGCTCCGGTGCCGCGGCGCGCGATTCGATCTGGCACGCCGGTCTGCCGCTGGAGCTTGGCCTTGCCGAGGCCCAGCAGACGCTGCTGCAAAACGGCCTGCGCTCGCGCGTGGTGCTCGAGGCCGACGGCAAGCTCATGGACGGCACCGATGTTGCTGTCGCC
>URZJ01000019.1 GCA_900552395.1 uncultured Collinsella sp.
AGGAGTGAGAATGGTTCCATCGCAGCATTCCGCGTTGAGGGGCGCTTTTGAGTGGGTCGCGGTCATCGCGATTGCGCTCGTGGCCACCTTCCTGATCCGCACCTTTGTGGTCGAGCCCTTTGTGGTACCCACCGGCTCCATGGAGGACACGATCGAGATTGGCGACCAGATCCTGGCACAAAAGGTGAGCCTCGAGCTCGGTCAGCCCGTCAAACAGGGTGATATCGTGGTGTTCCACAACCCCGATGTCACTTCCGAGCATGATGTTCTTGTCAAGCGTGTTATTGCCACGGCCGGCCAGACGGTCGACCTGCAGGACGGCAAGGTGGTCGTTGACGGCCAAGCGCTCGATGAGGACTATACGACGGGCATGAGCTGGCCGCTTTCGGTCCAAGCGCCTGGCGCCCAGGTGAGTTATCCCTACACCGTTCCCGACGGGTGCGTGTGGGTGATGGGCGACAACCGCGAAAACTCTGCCGACTCGCGCTACTTTGGTCCCGTCGATCGCTCTGATTTGATCGCTGTGGCGCTTGTGCGCTACTGGCCGCTCAACCGCATCGGCGCTATCGACTAAAAACCGCTATAGTACAGTACCTAACCGTGTAATCGTTTCGACGAGGGGATATTAGAGGCATGAACGCTTCATCGCTTTCCTTCCAAGACATCATCCTGCGCCTCCAGCAGTACTGGGGCGAGCAGGGCTGCGTCATTATGCAGCCCTATGACTCCGAGGTCGGTGCCGGTACCTTCCATACCGCGACCACGCTGCGCTCGCTCGGTCCCGCCGAATGGCGCACCTGCTATGCGCAGCCCTGCCGCCGTCCCGCCGACGGCCGCTACGGCGAGAACCCTAACCGCATGCAGCACTACTATCAGTTCCAGGTGCTCATTAAGCCCTCTCCGGTTAATGCTCAGGAGCTTTACCTGGGGTCTCTTGCTGCCATTGGCCTGGACCCCAACGACCATGACGTCCGTTTTGTCGAGGACGACTGGGAGAGCCCGACGCTGGGCGCCTGGGGCCTTGGCTGGGAGGTCTGGCTCAACGGCATGGAGGTCACGCAGTTCACGTACTTCCAGCAGGTGGGCGGTATCGAGGTCGACCCCGTGCCCGTCGAGATCACCTATGGCCTGGAGCGTATCGCCATGTACGCTCAGGGCGTCAACTCGGTATACGATCTGGTGTGGAGCTATCTGCCCGACGGCACGCCCATGACCTACGGCGACGTGTTCCTCGAGAACGAGCGCGAGTTCAGTGCCTATAACTTTGAGGTCGCCAACGTCGAGATGATGCGTCAGAAGTTTGACGACTACGAGGCCGAGTGCCATTCCTGCCTGGAGCGCAAGCTGCCGTTGCCGGCGTACGACTGTGTCATGAAGTGCAGCCACGCCTTCAACCTGCTCGATGCCCGCGGCGCCCTGTCCGCGGTCGAGCGTGCCAACTACATCCTGCGCGTCCGCGCCGTCGCCAAGGCGTGCTGCGAGGCCTACATGGCCGAGGTCGCCGGAGTCAACGAGAATGCCGACCAGGAAGGCGAGGTGGCGTAAGCCATGGCAGACGCTAAGGATTTCCTGTTTGAGATCGGTACGGAGGAAATGCCCTCTGCACCGCTGAACAATGCCGTCAAGCAGCTTGGTACCATGATCGCCAAGGGTCTCGACGAGGCCGGTCTGGCCCACGGCGAGGTCCGCGTGATCTCGAGCCCGCGTCGCCTGGCTGCGCTCGTTGCCGACGTTGCCACCGCGACCGATGAGGTTCACGAGGTCAAGCGTGGCCCCGCGGCAAACATCGCCTTCGACGCTGACGGTAACGCCACCAAGGCCGCCCAGGGCTTCGCCCGCAAGTGCGGTGTGGCTGCCGAGGACCTGGTCCGTCGTGAGGATACCGACGGTCGCGAGTATGTCTTTGCCGAGAAGAACATTCCCTCCGCACCGGCAACCCCGATCCTGACGGCCCTGTGCGAGAAGACCATTGCCGGCCTGCAGTGGCCCAACTACCGCTCCCAGCGCTGGGGCCACGAGCACGCGACGTTCGTGCGTCCGGTCCGCTGGATTTGCTGCCTTCTGGGCGAGGATGTTGTGCCCGTGTCGTTTGCCGACGTGACGAGCGGCAACACCACGCGCGGCCATCGCGTGCTCGGCCCCGGTGACCACGTTGTCGCCAGCCCCGCCGCCTACGAGCAGGTACTCGAGGACGCCGGCGTGCTTTCTGCCGAGCGCCGTCGCGAGGCCATCCTTGCCGGTATCTCCGAGGTCGAGGCCGCTCGCCCCGGCTGCCATGTCGATACGCCCAAGAAGGTCTTTGAGGAGGTCATTAACCTCTGCGAGTGGCCGACAGTGCTCGTCGGTACTTTCGACGAGGAGTTCCTCAAGGTCCCGCACGAGATTATCTGCGAGTCCATGCTCACCAACCAGCGCTACTTCCCGATCTATGACGGGGAGGGCAAGCTGACGCGTGAGTTCGTGGTCGTCTCCAACAGCAAGCCCGAGAACGCCGAGCGCGTGATCGACGGTAACGAGCGCGTCGTGCGCGCCCGTCTGGACGACGCTAAGTTCTTCTACGAGGAGGACCTGAAGATCTCCCTCGACGAGTTCCGTGAGCGTCTGTCCAAGGTTGCCTTCCAGGAGAAGCTCGGTAGCGTGCTCGCCAAGTCCGAGCGCATCGAGCAGCTCGCGCTCGCTATCGCCCGCGAGGCTCACCTGGGCGCCCATCTTGCCGCCGACGCTGCTCGCGCCGCACACCTGTGCAAGGCAGACCTGGTGTCCAACGCCGTCGTCGAGTTCACGAGCCAGCAGGGCGTGATGGGCGGTTATTACGCGACCGCGATGGGGGAGAACGACGAGGTCGCCCATGCTATTCGCGATCACTATCGTCCCCGTTTTGCCGGTGACGAGCTGCCCGAGGGCACCGCTGGCTGCATCGTGGCCTGCGCCGACAAGCTCGATACCATCGCCGGTATCTTTGCCATCGGCGAGCCCCCGACCGGCTCCTCCGACCCCTACGCGCTGCGTCGTGCCGCTATCGGCATTATCAACATCCTGCGCGACCGTCTGCCGATCGACCCCACGTCGCTCATCGACTTTGCCCTCGAACTCTACAGTGAGCAGGGCATTGAGTTCGACGCCGCCGAGGTCGCCCAGCAGGTTCGTGACTTCTTCCATGGCCGCCTGGTGAGCATGGCCCGCGACGAAAAGATTCCGGCCGATACCGTCGCCGCCGTCTCCGCGGTGCACATCATCGCCCCGTCCGTCTTCTTTGCCCGCTGCGCCGCCCTCGACGAGGCCCGCAAGAACGACGCTGAGACGTTCGACAACCTGGCGACCGCCTATGCCCGCGCCGCGCATATCTCGAAGCCCGAGCTGGGTGCGGAGTATGACCGCAGCCTGATGGGCGAGGTCGAGCTTGCGCTCGCCGACGCCTCCGAGGCTGCTCAGACCGCCGTCGATGTCGCCCTTGCTGCCGAGGACTACCCGGCCGCATTTGCCGCCCTCGCCGCCCTGCGCGCGCCCATCGACCGTTTCTTCGATGAGGTCATGGTCATGGACAAGGACGAGCAGCTTCGCGATAATCGCCTTAAGCTGCTCAACCGCTTCGAGGCCGTTTTCTCCGGCATTGCCAACATCGGTGAGCTTGCCCGCAAAAAGTAAGCCAGCCTGCGCATAAGCGCAAAAGGAGCCCCGCATGGATTGCCGGTCACCGCTCGTCCCACCGTTATCGTTATCTCCGACTCGCTCGGCGATACCGCTTGTGAGGTGGTGCTCGCGGCGTCCGGGCAATTTGATGAAGGGGCTTTTCGTCTCTTGCGCCTGCCCAAGGTGACCTCCGTGGAGCAGGTCAAGTCATTTGTGGGGCCGCGCGTCGATGCCGACCATCGCGATGTCGCCGTGTTCCATACCATTGTCGATCCGGCGCTTCGCGCCCGCGTGCTCGATTACCTGGGTATGCTGCATATCCGTTCGGTCGACCTGATCGGCCCGACGCTTGCCGTGCTGTCGTCGCTCATCGGTGTGCCGCCCAAGTGCGTTGCGGGCGTGATTCACAAGACCGATGACCGCTATTTCCATCGTATCGAGGCCATGGAGTATTTCGTTGAGCACGATGACGGTCGTGGTTGCGACGATCTGTCGGGTGCCGATATCGTGCTGCTGGGTGTGTCGCGTACATCCAAGACGCCGCTGTCGATGTATTTAGCCTATCAGGGCTACAAGGTCGCCAATGTCCCACTGGCGCATGGCATGGAGCCGCCCAAGTCGATTTACGAGGTTGACCCGATGCGCCTGTTCGGCTTGATTTCGACCGTCGATGTGATTTCCGAGATTCGCGATAGCCGCTTGGGCGACGACTACGCCCGCGCCGTCGCAGGCTCCTATGCCGAGCCCGAGAGCGTGCGTAGTGAGCTTGCGGAAGCCCGCGCGCTCATGAAACGCCTGGGCTGCTTTGTAGTGCGTACCGACGGCAAAGCCATCGAGGAAAGCGCTGCCGAGATCATTGCTCATCTCGAAGAGATTCAAGAGGCAAGAGCCCGCCGTGCCGCCCGCCGCGCTCAACAGCAGTAGTCCTTTCTGTGACGATTTTTCTGGGACGGGGATTAAAAAATCATTAGGTACTCAATGATTTTTTAATCCCCGTCCCAGAAAAATCATCGGAGTGGCTAAATAGCTTGAATTGATAAAGCGATTTAGCAAAAACATCGCATCTGACCTGCATTCTTCTTGTAGTGGTATCTTCATAAGGTAACCACCTTTACCTACCGTTTACCGCTAGTTTTAGCACGTTTACCAAACCGCGCACCCTCTGCTCAAGCCTGCCCAAAACCCGCCGTATAGTTCCCTCACGGCCTGCATCCGGCGGGTCGATTCGTTACCACGGTCGTGCGCGTAAGCGCATGGAAGGGGAAGTATCGTGAGCGATTGCAAGAGGGTTTACCGTTTTGGAACCGACGCCCAGGGCACCTGTGTCACCGAGGGCGACAAGTCCATGAACTTCGTGCTTGGTGGCAAGGGCGCTAACCTTGCCGAGATGAGCCGTATCGGCCTGCCGGTTCCCGGTGGCTTTACCATTACCTGCCAGACTTGCGTTGAGTACTCCGGCGCCGGCAACGTGTGGCCGGAGGGCGCGCTCGACGAGATCGTTGCCGCCGAGGTCGACCTCGAGGCCCGCTGCGGCAAGAAGCTCGGCGATGCCTCCGATCCGCTGCTCGTGTCGGTCCGCTCGGGCGCTCCGTTCTCCATGCCCGGCATGATGGACACGGTTCTCAACCTGGGCCTCAACGACGATTCCGTCCAGGGCCTTATCGCCCAGACGCAAAACCCGCGCTTTGCCTGGGATAGCTACCGCCGCTTTATCCAGATGTTCTCCAACGTCGTCATGGGTGTCGATGCCGACTTGTTCGAGAATGCCCTGACCCAGGCCCGCCTGGTCGCCGGCGTTCGCGTCGATTCCGAGCTTTCGGCCGAGGACCTGCAGGAACTCGTCGAGACCTTCAAGGACATCTTCTCCGAGAACGTCGAGGCTGCCCTGTATCCCGAGCTCGAGGTCGCTGACGGCAAGCCCGTCTTCCCGCACGACCCGGAGCTCCAGCTGCGTCTTGCCATCCAGGCCGTCTTTGGCAGCTGGATGAACGAGCGCGCCTGCATCTACCGCAAGCAGCATGGTATCTCCGACGAACTCGGCACCGCCGTCAACGTTCAGGCTATGGCCTTTGGCAATAAGGGCGAGACCTCCGCGACCGGCGTCGCCTTCACGCGCAACCCGGCCGACGGCACCAAGGAGTTTTACGGCGACTTTCTGGTTAACGCCCAGGGCGAGGACGTCGTCGCCGGCATCCGCAATACCGAGCCCATCGCCGACCTCAAGACCACCCCGGGCCTCGAGTCTGCAGGTGAGGAGCTCGAGCGCGTGTTCCTGACCCTCGAGGATCATTATCGCGATATGTGCGATATCGAGTTCACCATCGAACAGGGCAAGCTCTGGATGCTCCAGACCCGCGTGGGCAAGCGTACCGCCACGGCCGCCCTGCGCATCGCCATCGAGATGGTCGAGGAGGGCCTGATCACGCGCGAGGAAGCCGTGGGGCGCATCGACCCCGCACAGCTCGATCAGCTCCTGCACCCGCAGTTCGATGCCTCCAAGAAGTATGAGGCACTTGCTACCGGCCTTAACGCCAGCCCCGGTGCCGCCGTGGGCGAGGTCGTGTTCTCGAGTGATGACGCCGTCGCGCGCGCCAACGAGGGTCACAAGGTTATCCTGGTTCGCTGGGAGACCAACCCCGACGATCTGAAGGGCATGGTCGCTGCCGAGGGCATCCTCACCAGCCATGGTGGCAAGACGAGCCATGCCGCCGTTATCGCCCGCGGCATGGGTACACCCTGCGTCTGCGGTGTCGAGCGCTTCCACATCGACGCCGCCGAGAAGGTCGTGCACATCGATGGCAGCGACCGCGTACTGCACGAGGGCGATGTCATCTCCATCGACGGTACCCAGGGCATCGTCGTCGATGGCGCTGTCGATTTGGTCTCCGCTGAACTCACCGGCGATCTGGACACCATCCTGTCCTGGGCCGACGAGATTCGCCTGGACGAGACCTGTGGCCACGCCAACCATGTGCGCGTCAACGCCGACAACCCTGAGGATGCCGCACTCGCCCTCGAGTTTGGCGCCGAGGCCATCGGCCTGTGCCGCACCGAGCACATGTTCCTGGGCGATCGTAAGAACATCATCCAGAGCTTCATCCTGTCCGACGACGAGGCCGTGAAGCAGCAGGCCCTGGCCGACCTGCTCAAGGTCCAGACCGAGGACTTCCTAGCCATGTTCAAGACCATGTCCGGTCGCGATGTGGTCGTTCGCCTGCTTGATCCGCCGCTGCACGAGTTCCTGGATAATCCTCGCGAGCTCGAGGTCGCCATCACCAAGAAGGAGGCCGCCGGCGCTCCCGAGGAGGAGCTCACTGCCCTGCGCGCCCGCCTACGTCGCATTGACGGCATGGTCGAGTCCAACCCCATGCTGGGCTTGCGCGGCGTGCGCCTGTCCGTCGTCTTTGGCGATCTGCCGCTCATGCAGGTCCGCGCCGTGGCCACGGCTGCTGCCCGCCTTATCAAGGATGGTGTCGACCCACGCCCCGAGATCATGGTTCCGCTCGTTTCCATCACGGCAGAGCATGTCCAGACCCGCGAGGTCATTGAGCGTGCCATCGCCGAGGTTTCCTCCGAGGAAGGTGTCGAGCTCAACATTCCCGTGGGCACGATGCTCGAGCTGCCGCGCGCCTGCATGGTCGCCGACGAGATCGCCCATCACGCAGATTTCTTCTGCTTTGGCACCAACGACCTCACCCAGACGACCTTCGGCTTCTCCCGCGACGATGCCGAGGCCAAGTTCATTCCGCTGTACCTGCACAAGAAGATCCTGAAGGACAACCCCTTCGAGACCATCGACACGGCGGTGCTGGAGCTCGTGCGCTTGGCCGTCGAGAAGGGCCGCGCCACCAATCCCGACATGCACTTTGGCGTGTGCGGCGAACACGGCGGCGACCCCAAGTCCATCAAGGGCCTGTTTAACGTGGCCGACGTGGACTATGTGTCCTGCTCGCCCTACCGCGTGCCCCTCGCGCGCCTAGCTGCCGCCCAGGCCAAGCTCGAGGCCAAGCGTTCCGCCTAGCGTTTAGCGTTTAGACGCCTAGCGTAGCCCCCCCCTTCATACCGCCCGTCTCATTCGTGAAGCGGGCGGTTATCATGTGCGGGTTTTGTCTTTTTGTCTGCGCAAAAAATTGTTCTTGCAGCAGAAATCCGCGCGTGTATACTCGAATACGTTTGTTCAACTACGTGCCGGCCAAGATGGTACGGCACCTCTAGAAGAGTAAGGAATTGCACATGGATTACATCCGCGCAATCGAGCGTCAGCAGATCCGCGAGGACATTCCTCAGGTTCGCGTCGCCGACAACGTCAAGGTTCACTACCGCATTAAGGAAGGCGACCGCGAGCGCATTCAGGTCTTCCAGGGCGACGTCATCCGCATGGCCGGCGCCGGTGCCCGCGAGACCTTCACCGTCCGCAAGATGTCCTTCGGTGTCGGTGTTGAGCGTACCTTCCCGCTTCACAGCCCCAAGATCGCCAAGCTCGAGGTCGTTCGTCATGGTCGCGTCCGTCGCGCCAAGCTGTACTACCTCCGCGACAAGGTGGGCAAGGCTGCTCGCATCCCCGAGAAGCGCTAAGAAGATCGCAGCGTCTGTCCACTCGTTTGGACACAAGGGTCACCTTCGGGTGGCCCTTCTTTTTATCTGATTTGCATGCAAGGAGGGCCTGGTATGGCCAATATGACGAGCTCGGTTTCGGCATCGCAGGTTGCCGGTGAGTTGGCGAGCGCTACGTTTGAGGAGATCCCCGCCCTCGTGGAGCATTATCGCGAGGACCCGCGCCAGCAGGTGATCAAGGCTTGCGAGCGTGCTCTTAAGCGCCATGCCAAGGAACTTGCCGAGCGCGAGCGCGTCAATGACATGTACGAGCTTATGCATGAGCTTGGCGGCGATGGGGTAGTCGTTGGTGTCGACGAGGTAGGTCGCGGATCGGTGGCCGGTCCTTTGACGGTATGCGCCGTCTGCCTTCCTATGGAGCCGCGCGTCTGGGGCATCAACGATTCCAAAAAGCTCACGCCGGCGCGCCGCGAGTTGCTCTCAGTGAAGATTGCCGAGGTGGCGACGGCAATTGGTTTTTGCCATATCGCGCCTAAGGATATCGATGAGATGGGCATGGCCCGCGCCATTCGAGCCGCTGTCGCGGGCGCCGTGGCCGATACGGGGCTCGAGCCCGATTGCGTGCTTATGGACGGTAACCCCTTGGGCGCCGTTCCCAACGAGCGCGACGTGGTGAAGGGCGATGCCAAGATCGCCTGTATCGCCGCGGCGTCCATCATGGCCAAGGTCACGCGTGACGAGATGATGGTCGAGTACGACGCCGAGTATCCCGAGTACCATCTGGCCGAGTCGAAGGGCTATGCAAGCCCCGAGCATATCGAGGCCATTCGCAAACATGGACTTTGTCCACTGCACCGCGTGAGCTTTTGCGGAAACTTTCTGCAGACTGAGCGCCTTTTCTAGGTCAATTGTGGAGACAGGGACCTCTGGGGTTTTATAAACCTGCTGGTGGCGGGCCGTATGCAACACCATTGCTGCGTACGGCCCGTTTTTTGACGGCATTTGGTCAGCGTTTGGTCAGCTTCCGGTACTTACCCGCACGAAAGGTGCCCTCATCATCGGGGCAATGCAGCGTGCGGGAAAGGAGACCCCATGAGTGCCGCAAGCAAAAAGAGCAAGACGCAGCAGCTCAAGGAGCGTTGGGAAAACGGCGAGCTCGACTGCGGGGCGATGACGCCTGAGTTTATCAAGGGACTCAGTCCCCGCGAGCTGGGCATGCTGGGCGAGCTGATCACCATCGACTACTTTAACGAGCGCGGCTACACCTTGCTGGAGCAGGGTTATCGTTGCTCCGAGGGCGAGGCCGATCTGGTGCTGCTCGATGAACTCGACGATGTCGTGGTGATGGCCGAGGTCAAGACCAGACGCGTCGCACTGGATTGCAGCACGCGGGTCTTTCCCGAGGAGGCCGTGGACGCCCAAAAGCAACGCCGCTACCGCCGCATCGCAAGTTGCTATCTCATGGAGCATTATCCGCTCAAGGCGATTCGCTTCGATGCCGTGGGTGTCACCATTCGTGGCGGGCATATCGCCGAGATCGAGCATCAGTACAACGCGTTCGATTGGCAGGTGTCGTGATGGCGTTCGAGACGTTTGCCGTTCACGCGGCCTGCATCCGTGGCGTCGAGGCGATTCATGTCACGGTCGAGGTCTCGCTTGCCGGTGGTGTTCCGGGCATCCAAATGCTCGGCATTCCGAGTATGGAGGTGATGGAGTCACGCGGTCGTATTCGCTGCGCGATGCGCTCCGCCGGGTTCGAGATCCCACGCTCGGGCATTACGGTCAACCTAGCGCCCGGCGATATTCGCAAGACCGGTAGCGGCTTTGATCTGCCCATCGCCATCGCGGTTCTGGCGGCCGATGGGCAGATTCCCCGTGACAACCTCGATCGCTGCCTTATCGCCGGCGAGCTCGGCTTGGACGGTACGGTGCTTCCCGTCAAGGGCGAGGTGGCGTTTCAGCTATTGGCGCGTGATATGGGGCTGTCCTTTATCGCCGGCAGGTCCGATCAGCATGTGCCGCTCGCGGGCGTGGATTGTGGATTCATCGATCATTTGTCTCAGCTTGCCCATGGCATGGGCGAGGCGGCTCGGCACTATCTGGATTCCGAGGGCGTCGAGGCGACCTTTGAGCCTGAGCTCGACTATGCCGACGTGCTGGGGCAGGAAGTCGCTAAACGCGGCATGGCGCTTGCGGCGGCAGGAGAACTCGGCTTGCTCATGATCGGGTCCCCGGGATCGGGCAAGACGATGCTCGCGCGTCGTATGACCGGCATCCTGCCCGAGCTTTCCGTTGAGGATCAACAGGAGGCGCTGTGCATCCATTCGGTTTTGGGTGAGAACATTGATGGCTTGTTGGCGGGGCACCGGCCCTTCCGCAGTCCCCATCACAGTATTTCGACCGCAGGTCTTATCGGCGGTGGGCGCCCGGTGCACCCGGGTGAGATCAGCCTTGCTCATGGCGGCGTGCTATTTTTGGACGAGCTTGCCGAGTTTCCCACGGGTGTGCTGCAGACGCTGCGTCAGCCCATCGAACGCGGCTACGTCAGGATCGTACGCGTCGACGGGGCTTTTACCTTCCCGTCGCGCTTTCAGCTGCTGGCTGCGAGCAATCCCTGCCCCTGCGGCTTTTTGGGCGATCGTGAGGTACCGTGTCGCTGCTCGGCGGCGATGGTCGAGCGCTATCGGTCTAAACTGCGCGGTCCTTTGGCCGACCGTATCGACATGATGATCGATGTGACCCGTCCCGACCCTCAGGTGATTATCGAGGGCGCGGAGGGTATGTCGTCAGCTGAGTTACGTGACTACGTTGTGCGCGGTCGCGCTTTTCGCGCTTGGCGCGAATCCCGTATGGACGATGCGGATGCCGAGGCCGAGGATGACGAGACACGGTCCATTGACGGCGTCGTTTCGACCTTTGAGCTCGATGATGCGGCGGAGAAGTGTGTGCTCGGCCTGTCGAAGCGCACGCATCTCACGGGCCGCGGCATCGTGCGCCTGGTTCGCATTGCGCGCACGATCGCAGATGTCGCCGAGAGCGAGCATGTGACGCAGGACCACGTGCTCGAGGCGGCGATGTACCAGGGAAGGAGGGACCAATGATAGCCGAGGGAACCTTCGAGCTGCATCCAGGTGATACGTTGTATCCCGAGACCGTTTTGGAGCTTTCTGATGTACCCCAGACGCTCTATGTGCGCGGCAACCCCGAGGTGCTTTCGACGCCCGCGCTCTCCATCATCGGCGCGCGCAAGGCCTCGCCGTATGGTCTTGCCGTGGCAGAGCTTGCGTCAAAGGTGGCGGTCGAGGCGGGCGTGACGGTAGTCTCGGGCGGCGCGGTCGGTTGTGACCAGGCCTCGGGTTGGGCTGCGGTCAACGCTGGCGGCAAACACGTCGTGGTGCTGGGGACGGGCGCCGACGTGGTCTACCCGCGTTCGAGCGCGGGGCTTATTACGCGCACGCTCGATACGGGTGGCGCGGTCGTGTCGATCTCTCCGTGGGGCATGGGTCCGCGCAAGTTTGCCTTTCCGCGCCGCAATCGCGTAATCGCGGCCTTGTCGCAAGCCCTCTTTGTATCCGAGGCGGGTATGCCTTCCGGGACGTTTTCTACAGCCGAGGCTGCTATGGATTTGGGGCGAGAACTTCTTGCCGTGCCGGGGTCGATCCTATCGCCCGAGTCGCGTGGCACGAATTACCTCATTGCGAACGGTGCCTGCTGCATCATCGACGAGGAATCTATCGAGATGGCTATTTCACGCATCTACGGCACCCTGCGCTACTCGCGCCCCAATGCTCCCGGCATTGCCGACCTAGATCAAACACAGCAGACCGTGATGCATGCACTCATCGCCTCTCCGCTCAAGGTCGACGACATCGCGGCACTCGTCTCGCTCGATGCCGTTGGCGTACTTAAGCTCCTGGGTTCGCTTGAGCTCGAGGGCCTTATCGAGCGCATGATGGATGGAAGGTATGCGCCCTCCAAGTTTGCTCTTCACGCCCAGACACCCTTCGGTCACAATGGAAAACATGTCAATTAGAAAGGTGTTTGCAGATGCTGTTTGATCAGGTGACGGTTATCGGTGGCGGTCTGGCGGGTTCGGAGTGCGCGATTCAGCTGGCGGATCGCGGGTTTTCCGTAAAGCTGTGCGAGATGCGCCCCCAGGTGAGCTCCCCGGCCCACCATACCGATCACCTGGCAGAGCTCGTCTGTTCCAATTCGTTTAAGTCGACCCGTCCGGATTCCGCGGCGGGCTTGTTAAAGGCCGAGCTTGAGCGCATGGGTTCAGTCCTGCTCGATTGCGCCCATCGCGCGGCTGTTCCCGCCGGTGGCGCCTTGGCGGTCGACCGCGTCAAGTTTTCCGAGCTTGTCGAGGCCGAGGTTGCCGCCCGTCCCAATATCGAGATCATTCACGGCGAGGTCACGCAGATTCCCGAAGGTCACGTGGTCATTGCCGCCGGCCCCTTGTGCTCGCCGGCGCTGAGCGAAGAGGTCATGAAGCTCGTCGGTGGCGACGCCCTTGCGTTCTTCGATGCCGCGGCGCCGATCGTCGATGCCTCCACGCTCGATATGGACGTGCTGTTCTCGCAGTCGCGCTACGAGGAGCAGGGGAGCGGCGACTATCTCAACGCTCCGCTCAACAAGGAGGAGTACGAGGCCTTTATCGAGGCGCTTACCACGGCAGACCGCGTGGTGCTCAAGGACTTTGAGGGCGGCGATCTGTTCCAGGCCTGCCAGCCTGCCGAGGAAGTTGCGCGCACCGGCAAGGACGCCATTCGCTTTGGCGCCATGAAGCCCGTCGGCCTCACCGATCCGCGAACCGGTCGTCGTCCCTGGGCGGCGATTCAGCTGCGTGCCGAGAATAAGGAGAAGACCGCCTATAACCTGGTGGGCTTCCAGACCAACTTGACCTTTGGCGAGCAGAAGCGCGTCTTCCATATGGTGCCGGGCCTGGAGAACGCTGAGTTCTTCCGCTACGGTGTCATGCACCGTAATACCTTTGTCGACGCCCCGCACGTGCTCGATGGCACCTTTGCCGTGCCCGGCACCGGCGTGCGCCTGGCCGGTCAGATCACCGGCACCGAGGGGTACATGGAAGCCGTGGCGACGGGTCTGCTCGCGGCGCTCAACACCTATGCCGAGGCTATCGGGGCCGCGGGCGTCGAGCTGCCGCGTGTGGGCGCCCTGGGTGCGCTCGTGGGCTATGCGACCGATCCTGCCACCGTGGGCTATCAGCCTATGCATGTCAACTTTGGCCTGGTGCCGCCACTCGAGGATGGTAAGCGCCGCAGCAAGCGCGACCGCTACCAGGCCTATGCGGACCGTGCGCTCGAGGCCCTTGATGCCTATCTGGCCACTCGCCCCGATTTGTTTGGAGGCGACCGGTCATAGCCTTTGACCTGTACGACACCGTCGACTCGTTTATCGCCTATATCTCACGTGTCGAGGGACTTTCTCCCAACACGGTGACGGCCTATGGCTCGAGGCTGGAGCGTTTTGCTGCCTGGTGCGAGCGTGAGGATATAGATGCTTTCGCTGCCGACGTGCGCACCATTCGTCGCTATCTTGCCGAACTTTCGCGTGAGCAGGTGGCTCCCCGAACGCTTGCGGCACACCTGTCTGCCATTCGCTCGCTCTATCGGTGGATGGCTGCCGAGGGGGTCGTGGAGGGCGATGTGGTCTCGGCAATTTCCTCGCCCAAGCTCCCGCGCGATCTACCCGGTGTGCTGACGACCCAACAGGTGGAGGCGCTGCTCAAGACGCCTGATACCTCAACACCCGCGGGACTGCGCGATGCGGCGATGCTCGAGCTGCTCTATGCCTCGGGCGCCCGTATCTCTGAGCTCGCAGCACTCAATGTGGAGTCCATTGTGTGGTCCGAACGCACGCTGCGCCTGTGGGGCAAGGGGAGCAAAGAACGTATCGTCCCTCTGTATCGTCGCGCGCTCGAGGCGACGCGTCTCTATATTGAGGAGGGGCGGCCGGAGTTGCTCGCTCAGGCAAAGCGCCGTGACCCCACTACCGGGCCGCATCCGCTGCTTATATCGGCGCGCGGTAATCGCATGAGTGCCGCCATGCTCAGGCGGCGGTTCCATACTCTGGCGACACTCGCCGGCATTCCGGCCGACATCGCCCCGCATGCGATGCGCCATACCTTTGCGACCGACTTGCTCGAGGGCGGTGCGGACCTGCGCTCGGTTCAAGAGCTGCTGGGTCATGCGAGCCTGTCCACGACGCAGATCTACACGCACCTCACGCCCGATCGGCTCAAACGTGCCGTGGCTCAAGCCCATCCCCGAGGCGAATAGTGGCTGGGACGTCCCGCGCCGCACTCAGGTGTGTGGTTTTGATTGCGGGTTGGCACGAAGATGCATTCCTGCTATCATTCATCGGGTTGCTTCACGGCAACATGTTTTTATCACGCACGCGCGGCTACTTCATACCGTGGTGCCCGGGCTTTGGTAGCACATGTCCGGGTTGGTTTTGGAGGATGACCCCGCGCGGAGGCAAACCACAGGAGGTTTAACATGGCTACCAAGATTAATATCCGCACCCTGCTCGAGGCCGGCTGCCACTTCGGTCACCAGACCCGTCGCTGGAACCCCAAGATGAAGCCGTTCATCTTCGGTGAGCGCAACGGCATCTACATCCTCGACCTCAAGCAGACCATCCTCGACGCCGACCAGGCCTACACCTTCGTCAAGAACGTCGCCAAGGGTGGCAACGTGCTGTTCGTCGGCACCAAGAAGCAGGCTCAGGAGGCCGTCAAGAACGCTGCTGAGCGCGCTAATATGCCCTACATCAACCAGCGTTGGCTCGGCGGTATGCTGACCAACTTCGTCACCATCCGCTCCCGCATCAACCGCATGGAGGAGCTCGAGGCCATGGTCGAGGACGGCCGCATGGCAGTGCTCCCCAAGAAGGAGCAGGCTGTGCTCGGCAAGGAGCTCACCAAGCTCCAGACCAACCTCGGTGGCGCCCGCGACATGAAGGGTCTGCCCCAGGCTCTCTTCGTCATCGACACTAAGCGCGAGGAGAACGCCATCAAGGAGGCTCAGCGCCTGAACATCCCCGTCGTCGCTCTGATCGACACCAACTCCGATCCCGACGAGGTCGAGTACGGCATCCCCTGCAACGATGACGCTATCTCCGCTGTCACCCTTATGTGCGAGCTCATGGCTGACGCCTGCCTCGCTGGCTCCGGTAAGGAGCAGGTCTCCGAGGCCGAGATGGCCGCTGAGCCCAAGGCCGAGTAAATCAGTCTTAGTTAATTCTTTTTCATCTCTTTGAAAGGAACCACAATGGCCCAGATTACCGCCGCTATGGTCAAGCAGCTCCGCGAGATGACCGACTCCCCGATGATGGAGTGCAAGAAGGCTCTCGTCGAGGCTGACGGCGACATGGACGCCGCTGTCGACGTTCTGCGTAAGAACGGCCTTGCCAAGGCTGCCAAGAAGGCTGGCCGTGAGACCAACGAGGGCGCTGTCGCCGCGTTCGTCTCCGAGGATGGCAAGACCGGCGCTCTGCTCGAGCTCTCCTGCGAGACCGACTTCGTTGGCTCCAACGCCAAGTTCACCGGCTTTGCTTCTAAGGTCGCTGAGGTTGTCGCTACCACCGAGCCTGCTGACGTCGACGCTCTGCTCGAGAAGCCGATGGGCGAGGAGACCGTTTCCTCCGAGCTCACCGAGATGATTCACATCATGGGCGAGAACATGAAGATCTCCCG